>CAZMYK010000269.1:0-5896 GCA_964570435.1 uncultured Saprospiraceae bacterium
CGTGTGGGTTCAAGTCCCACCCGAGGTACTCTTTAAGACATAAGACCCTGCTAATCGCATGACTAGCAGGGTTTCTTTTTTCCAGTAGTTTTACCCCTTAGGGATATTCTGCATAACTGCAGTCAACTATACACACCTTATTATCAATGGATTAAAAGCTACTTAAACGCAAGGTGAAGCCTTGTTTTCTACTTAGATTCCGGAAGAAGGTAATTAAAAGTATCGCAAGAAAATTTGCGAATTTCAAGTGACACAAACTCAATCTACCAAAAAATGGGACGACCGTCAAAAGATGACTTTCAATGAAACAAATCTGGTGAAATTTTCTCTTGAAGGGCTTTAAGCCCTTAGAGCAAGCGGAGGAAATGATAAACATATGGTACTTAGGTCTACTCATGAATATCCCTCCTTAGAAATAGCAATTGGACTTATTCAAAATCCTCGAGATTTCTAAGTACCTGATCCTCTGCCTTCAACATCTTATTGGCTAGAAAGTGTTTTCCCAATAAGCAACTATTTATGGTAATCGTGAATACTAGCCTCGAAGAATTGGAGTGGATTTCTTCAAACTTGTATTGCAATCTAACGTTTCTGAAAGGTAGTCCAGTAATATGATATTCTATAATGCGCTCCCTTGAAAGCACTTTCGCGCGGTATGAAATGAAGAGTGGAATCCAAGATATAGGTCTTTCTTTCACTGAATAAAGGGGCCCATCACCGATATGAGTGATGCTCTGAATAAGTGGGTGCAGGTCTGCAAAGTGGCTCATATTAAGGTGCATTGCTTCAACCCTTTCAGCGCTCCTTGAAACCTCATACACTCGTGACTTCTGCATTTACCTTTTTAAACTACTAGCAGTGCAGGCAAAGATAGTCAAATAAGACGTTGGTCTGTAAAGTTATTCGTCCTAGTTATTCTTGTCTGTTCCTATCTTCAAATTCCAATAACCACTGCTTTCGCTCTAATCCTCCTGCATACCCAGTCAGCTGACCATCACTGCCTACTACCCGGTGGCAGGGAATGACAATTGCAATTCTATTAGAGCCATTTGCCCTAGCAAGTGCCCTGACTGCCTTTGGTCTACCGATGATCTCAGCCTGAAGCTTATAAGATGAAGTGGCACCATAAGGAATAACTCTAAGCTTATCCCAAACTTCTTTTTGGAATGCTGTACCTGGAGCATGCAATTTCACAGCAAAGTCTGTTCTATTACCGTCAAAGTACTCGCCTATTTCCCTCCGCAACTGCTTGATATGATCGTTCTCCCCTACCAATATTCTAGCTTTGATGAGCCGTTGTAGATCTCGAAATTCAGTTTCAAGCATTTTTCTGTCCGTAAATTCTAACAGGCAAATACCCTGATCAGAAGCGCAAACTATCATGGGGCCAAGGGGTGTAGTCAACCTGCTCATCAGGATAATATGCTCAGATTTGCTTTGAGAAGGAGACTTGCCAATCACTTTCTTGTAGGTATATGAAAATCCACTCAAAGATTCATATCCTTGATTATAAGCAGATTCGGTGGTGGCTTTCCCATCCTTCAGTTCCTTATATGCATTGTTAATCCTATACATCCGTTGAAATGCATGGAAGGTGATATCATAGTTTTTCTTGAACCAACGTCGAATAAGGTCCGGGCTGATTCCGTTCTCTCTCAATCTATGGTCCGAAATCTTCTCTTTAGGATGATCCCTAATAAGTTCTATAGCTCTTTCGACAGGTTCTGGTGCTTGGCTTGCATTTTCAGTCGGACAACAAATTTTACATGGTCTATAACCGTGCTTTAGTGCTTCCGAATAGGTTCTAAAGAATTCCACATTCTGTTTTTTAGGTTTCCTGGCTCTACAAGTTGCAATGCAAAAAACAGAAGTAGTTTTGACTCCGACAAAGAAAATGCCAACGTAGCTGGGATTCCTGTCCAGCAATGCTTGGTAGTATTCATCTGTCTTGGATTTTGAAATCAGATTCACTGTGCTATTAATTTTTCAAATGAATTGTCAGTTAAAATAGTGCTTAGCTCTTCGTCCAGTAGTTGCCCCACTTTGTCAAAGGCATAATTCCCCATCGATATTCGTTTTACTCCTAGACCACCTAGCACTTCAAAATTAGGCATCCTTGGTGTGCACATCACATTCAAAGGAAGGCTAAGTTGTGAGACTACCTCAGAGATGTCATTATTACTAGTGATGCAAGGTACAAAGATCCCATCCGCACCAGCTTCCCGGTACCTGTTTCCGCGAATAATGGTTTCTTCTAAGGCATTTTCAAGACCAAGCAAGAAGGTGTCAGTTCTTACGTTCACAAAGATTTCGCACTCACTCTCCGCTAATATCTTGCAGATCTCAGCTAATTTTCCTGCAAACACATCTACTCCTAAAAGCGTCCTACCAGGATTGCAATAACTATCCTCAATATTTACCCCGCAGACACCTAAATCATTAAGAAGTATAATGTTTCGAGCTACCTGGTCTGCCGTAGCTCCGTAGCCAGCTTCAATATCCACAGTCAATGGAAGATCCACCGCAGATCTTATCCTCTGTACGATGTAGAACACTTCTTCAAAACTAATTTCCTCACCATCTCTATAACCCAACATAGCAGCTATTGCTGCACTGGATGTCCCTATGGCTCTAAATCCTAGGCGTCTTGCAATCTGGGCGCTAGGCACGTCCCAAACGTTGCAAATAATTAGCGGAAGTTCTGATTCATGCATCTTTCTAAAGTCCATTTATTTAAGTTTTGAACAAAGATCTTCATATGCATTCTGCCGCGCAACCGATTTCTTTGCAAGTATTTTTTTACACGAAAATTCAGCAGGAAAACATCGATAGATTTAGGTATTCAGCTTCTTCTGATCACCCATTTATTTTCTTAAAATGTTTCTGTAAAAAGGAAGTTACCACTGAATCTTAATCTATATCGTAGACCAACAAGGTAGTATTCTTGATGGAATCGGAATCGGCAAATTGCAAGGTCTTCTGATCGAGAAATTGCAAGTTGGAATTCCCAATAAGTATAGCCTTATTATGCGCTATGCAGAAGGTCAAAGGGACGTCTAATTCAGGATTGTGACTATCTATGATTCTAGTGTCTACAATGGAATCACCACCTTCGCTTAAAATCAATTCTCTAAAATTAAAAGAATTCGTTCCTACCCCATTTTGAACGGCAAATAGACTTCCCTTATAAAACTCAAGACCATCTATTCCAGTAGAAATATCCAAGCTATCTACACCATTTAAAATTTGCTTCGTGTTAAGATCAAAAACCCTGACGCCTTTCGCAAATGAAGCAACGTAGAGCTTGCTTTGATCGTCGGACAAGGCAATCCCATTCGGAAATACAATCTCTGATGACCTGTGGTACAATGACAATTCATCGCTACCTTCTTTGAGGACGAATACTGATGAATCTTTACTATCAGTGATGTACATATTTCCTTTCTTATCCATCACCATGTCATTGAGAAAGTGCTTGCGTCCATCATTCACGCTATACCTTTCCAGCAAGACTTTAGAATTGATATCGAAGGTATACAAGGCCGAAAGTGAATCACTGATTAAGTAGTATCCTCCAAGGGCATGGAGCTGATTTCTGCTATCGTCCACATATATTCCAGCTCCCGGACTATAATTGTATTCAAAGTCACTTATAAAATCAGATTGGCTTCCAGACGTCCGGTCAATCTCCATAATTTTCGCCTTCGAAACACTAGTCAGATAAAAGGCGTCCTTAAGCTCAGAATAGGCAATTCCTTCAGGCACAAAGTCCTTCTCGGAAATTTCGTAGCGCTTAGGAGTGACTAGGTCTGCTTTTGATGTCTTGCATGAAACAAGACCGCAAATCAACGAAATAACAAACGTGTGTCTAATTAGGGCTTTCATATTTATTGAATGAAGTTAACTTAGAATTAGAACAGGCTTAAATTCTTAGCTTAAATTAGGGCTTTAAGATATAGCATACTCTCAGCATATTGAAATTGCTCAGTCTGTTTTAAATTATCTTTACAACAGATATTCTCACTTTCAGCTTCGGTAATATTCTTTTAGTTCACAGAATAATACATTTCTTACATCATAGACAAGTTTCTTTCACTAGTTTGCCGTTACATAATTAAGATATGAAGAGGCGTCAATTCATTAATTCAGTCGGAAAATCTAGTCTATTATTTCTAGCACCAGCTGCCTATACTTGGCATCAAAGAATAAATGGTCTTAGCGATAGCGACTTTCTTTTCCTAGAGGCCGAGCAATTTGCCAATCTAGGAGGCTGGGAACTAGATCAACAATCGATGGACATGATGGGTTCTCCCTACCTTCTTGCTCATGGGCTTGGAATACCAGTCCAGGACGCCACGACTGAAGTGACCTTCCCTAGTGCCGGAAGCTATCGTGTATGGGTAAGAACAAGGGATTGGGTAGCACCATGGAAGGCGCCGGGAGCCCCAGGAAGGTTTCAACTTTTGATCAATGATTTCCCTATCAAGGAAACCTTTGGGACCAAGGGTGAAGACTGGCACTGGCACGACGGTGGTCAGGTCCAAGTTTCCAAAAAATGCAAGCTTTCTTTGCATGACTTAACTGGTTTTGAAGGACGATGTGAGGCCATCTTATTTTGCAAGGACATGGACTTTGTGCCCGTTGATGACGTAGAGGCACTTACTAAATTTAGAAGGGACCTGTTGGGCCTAGATAAGCCACCAAAAAATGGAGGGAGTTTCGATCTTGTGGTTTCTGGTGGAGGATTTGCGGGAACATGTGCTGCCTTGTCAGCGGCAAGGCAGGGGTTGACAGTTGCCCTTATACAAGATCGGCCAGTCCTCGGTGGAAACGGAAGTTCGGAAGTAAGGGTCTGGCCTGAGGGACACACACGTCAAGAACCTTATCCTAGTGTGGGTGAAATAGTCGATGAGATTGCTCCCGATGTAATCGATCGAGGCAAATATGGTACACGGAATGCACGTCTAGGAACATCCTATGACGATCAGCGAAAGTTAGATGTAGTGGGTTCCGAACCAAGAATCACTTTATTTCTCGAAGAAAGAGTCATCAAGGTGGAGCATGCTGACAATTCAATTAGCGCTGTTATCAGTCAGAATACTAGAACCTCTGTTCAAACTAAGATCAAAGGAAGATTTTTTGCCGATTGCACTGGAGATGCCTCAGTAGGATATATGGCAGGTGCCGACTTCGAAATTTCTTCCTCTGGCTTTATGGGTTCTTCTAACATGTGGAATGTGATGGATGCGGAAAGTAAAGAAGAAGTACTTAAATGTGAGTGCAAAGATAAGGCTGCCCTTACCCTATCTTGCGAGGTAGGAGATTTCGAGCAGCCCTTTCCAAGGTGCCCTTGGGCAATCGACCTAAGTGAGAAACCCTTTCCAGGGAGGGAAGGCTATACAGCTCAGTGGGGCCCAAAGGATCCCTTAGGAAATTTGGGTGGATGGTTCTGGGAAAGTGGATTCGATAAAAACCCAATTACTGATGTGGAAAAAATTCGCGACCTCAACCTGCGAGCCATGTATGGAGCCTGGGATGCCTTGAAGAATGTAGACAAACTGTATCCAAACCATCGTCTCGGATGGTCAGCCTTTATATCAGGTAAGAGAGAATCTCGCAGGTTAATGGGAGACATCCTTTTGACTGCTGATCACTTTAGAGACATGGAGAAATTTGAAGATGGAGTATTCCCTTGTTCTTGGGGCATTGACATCCATACCCCTCATGAGAATTATGATAAAGATCTCGAAGGAGAAGAGTTTATTTCGTTCGCGACTACTGGAGAAGGCTATGACTATGTTGGGCCATATTGGGCCCCATATAGGGCGCTATATAGTCGTAATATTACCAACCTCTTTATGGCTGGTAGAAATATTAGTGTTAGTAGAGAGGGATT
>CAZMYK010000270.1:0-4630 GCA_964570435.1 uncultured Saprospiraceae bacterium
CCACCTTATTACGGTGATAGGGTGGTATCTTTTGAGCAAACGCTTAATAAGGACCAAGTACAATCCATAGGCTAAGGCATTGAGAAAGATGAGCAAGTTTCCTATGAGGTAGTCACTACTGAGGTCGAATTTCCCTTTATTCATCAAGAGTATCACTGTTCCTAAGCCCGCCAAGAATAGACCTAGTACTTTGTAGCTTGTCATTTTTTCACCGAGAAGCATGATGCTGAATAGCGCCACAATAATTGGTGTTGTACTGATAATCAACGAGGCATTGATGGTAGGTGTCTTTTCCAAGCCCATGAGGAAGGTATTCTGGGCCACCACGATGCCGATAATGGAGCAAAGCAAGAGGTAGGGCAGGTCTTTTTTATTAACACCTTCTTTAATGTAGAGAAAGTCAACCAGCCAGAACATCAGACCTGCTCCAAAAACCCGAAAGAAGACCAAGGCTTTTGGAGACACGAAACTACCCTGCATGACATCTTGAGCAATGATGTAATTACAACTGTAGAAAACAGTGACAAAGAAGAGGGCAAGATGCGCTTTTGAATTCTTAATTGTGAGTAGTTTAAGAGGCGAATTGTTATATTTAGAATACTTACTTTAACTTTGAGTCAACGAATCATCGAAGAAATGCAAAAAATTCCTTTTTCTGGTCTTAGAAGGCAAGATATAGTAGATTCACTCAATAACGAATCTTTTGATCTTTTGATTATTGGGGGAGGTGTTACTGGGAGCGGAATTGCATTAGATGCAGTAAGTAGAGGCTTAAAAGTCGCCCTTGTAGAGAAGAAAGACTTTGCCTCTGGTACAAGCTCAAAGTCGACTAAGTTGATCCATGGTGGTCTTCGATACCTTAAGCAATTCGATGTTGCCTTGGTAAGAGAGACTGGGCAGGAACGAGCAGTTTTGAATAAACTCGCACCCCACTTAGCATTACCAGAAAAGATGCTCCTCCCGATTGTGGAAGATGGTACATTTGGAAAGTATTCAGCTTCAGTAGGACTATGGGTCTATGACTTCCTTGCCGGTGTTTCTGGAAAGGACAAAAGAAAGATGCTATCCAAGGAAGAAGCCCTCGAAAAAGAACCCTTACTGGATGAGACTATTCTAAAATCGGCTGGATACTACGCGGAGTATAGAACTGATGATGCTAGATTGACTATCGAATTGATTAAGAAGGCAGTTAGTCTTGGTGCAACGGCACTGAATTATTGCGAAGTTGTAGACTTTCTGGAAGGTGACAAAATTACTGGCGTTCAGGTGGAAGACCATCTTAGTAAGAAGTCTTATTCTATTAAGGCCAAGAAGGTTGTATCTGCCGCAGGTCCGTGGGTAGATAAGCTGCGTAAGATGAATGAGACCTTCAAGGGAAAAAGACTCTATCTCACAAAGGGAGTCCACCTAGTATTTCCCCGTGAAAAACTTCCACTTCGACAATCAGTCTATTTCGATGTGCCTGATGGACGTATGATTTTTGCTATTCCCCGAGGTCGTGCTACCTATGTAGGAACTACTGATACAGAATATAAGGGAGACTTAAATAGAATTGTTGCCACTCAAGGTGACCTAGATTATCTTATAGATGCCGTTAATAGAGCCTTTCCTGATATCCATCTTTCAGGAGAAGATGTCGAATCTAACTGGTCAGGCTTAAGACCGTTGATCCATGAAGAGGGTAAGTCAGCCTCGGAAATCTCACGAAAAGACGAAATTTTTCAAGATAAGAATGGCCTGATTTCAATTGCCGGTGGTAAGCTTACGGGTTATCGGAAGATGTCTGAAAAAGTTGTTGACCTAGTTTGCGACGCGCTCAAGAAGGAAGAAAATAGAATTTTTCCATCTACACAGACGAAGAAGATTGCGCTCACAAATGCGCCTTTTCAATCCAATAAGGAGGTGACGACTTACATTGACACGCTTTCTAGGGAATTTATGACTGAAGGAATTAACCCTTACTATGCATGGTACATCGTTACCAACTATGGACAAGACTGTCAGGATATCATCAATGAAGCCAAGGGGGAGAATGGCAATATTTCCGAGGAAGAATTGATTTATGCTGAGTTAAAACATTGCATGGAGGAAGAGCTAACTATGACTGTTGAAGATTTTTTCGTCAGAAGGACTGGAAGGCTTTACTTTAACATCCAAAGCGTAGTGGATTTTATGGATGAGGTTCTGAATAGAATGTCTGAGCAATATGCTTGGTCCTCTGAAAAGATGGCTGAAGAAAGGGCTAATATTGAAATGCTGATTAAAGACGCGACGACTTACTATGAAAGGGAATTTGAAGCCTAGGAAGATCGTCCTAGCTTATATAATTTGCTCTATCTCATTTTTCCTGTTTTCTTACTTACTATATGAGCCACATGGAAGCAAGGGTCAGAATCTAGTCGAGTCGATTCTCACTTCCCTTGGCAACCTTCTATATTGGGTGACAAGCATTGCAATTTATATGATCACCCTTCTTGTCAGCGCCGGAATTGGAATGTACATCACCCACAGAAGTGAACAGAGAAGTGCCTTCCTTGTGTTCAGGAGCATTGGCATTATCGGTGTCTTTCTTTTGATACTAGGCCTCTTCCTGGCTAATGCCTAGGATGCTAGTGCCACTTACACCTTAAGGACCAGCTTGCCTCTTTTTTCTCCACTGAAAAGCTTCAGGAAGATATCTCTGAAATTTTCTATCCCTGCTTCTACTGTCTCATGGGTCTTAATTTTGCCCTCAGCAACCCACTTGCCAAGCGCTTGCAGGCCTTCTTGGTATTGCTTTGCGTAGTGTAGGACTACAAAGCCCTCCATTCTTGCCCCATTCACCAGCAGAGAGAGGTAGTTGGATGGGCCGCTAGGAGCGACCGTATTGTTATATTGGCTGATCGCCCCGCAAATCACCACCCTTGCCTTTCTTCTAATTGCAGTCAATGCATCATCCAGCATCTTACCTCCGACATTGTCAAAGTAGATGTCTATACCCTCAGGACAGTACTCATGAATTTTGCGTTTCACCTTTTCATTCTTGTAATCAATGGCGTAGTCGAAGCCCAACTCATCGACGATAAACTTACATTTTTCAGCTCCTCCGGCAATTCCTACAACAGTACAACCCTTGATCTTGGCAATCTGCCCCACGACACTCCCTACTGCTCCGGCAGCACCAGAAACAAGGACAACTTCCCCCTCCTTACATTGACCTACATCTAGGAGACCAAAGTAGGCTGTAAGTCCAGGCATGCCGATCGTGCCAATGTAGGTTTGCAAGGGGATCAGTGTTGCATCTACCTTGTAATAACCTTTTCCGTTAGTGACTGCATATTCTTGGACACCTCCTGTCCCACACACAAAGTCTCCTTTCTTGAATTTTTCATTTCTAGACTCGACCACTTCACCGACAGTCAGTGCTCGCATAACCTCACCAATTTGTACTGGAGGTATGTAGGACTTCGCATCATTCATCCAGCCTCGCATGGCGGGGTCCAGAGAAATGTAATGATGTTTGACTAGAAATTCGTTTTCTCCCACAGAAGGCAGTTCGGATTCTACTAGTTTCCACGTCTCATGATCTGGAACTCCGATGGGTCGTTTACGGAAGATCTGCTGCTTATTCATTATATCAAGATTTTGGTCTAAAGTAGACTTTTATCTGCAGATCTAGCAAGCGGAAAGCATAATTTTAAAGTTTACAAAGACAAAAAAATAGTGCCATTTTGTGGAATTTACATTTGCCATATGATCCCCATCCTGAATCCTTGCTCATAGGTAATTCAGGGATGAAGTCTAAGCCCGATACTACAAGTACTTTAAAACAATCTATTCCGACATGTACATTCTTAAATAATCAATCTTTGTAAGGAGCACTTGTAAAGACTTAATTAAATTTTGCGTCTTTATTACACGAGCTCGTCTAAAGGTTCTATGTTTGCAAATTATTTTAAAATCAAGTAATTATGGATACTACTTTTTCCATTGTCAGTACGGCACTGGTTCTTACGTTTATTCTTGATCCATTTGGGAATGTTCCTCTATTGCTCACCATCCTTAAGGATGTAGATAGGAAGCAACACCGAAGGATTATTATTCGAGAGATGCTTATAGGACTAGTAATTCTGTTGCTCTTCCTATTCGCAGGCAGGAGTTTTCTTAATCTATTTCACTTGGAGACAAGCTCTGTTTCTATAGCTGGAGGATTAATATTCCTAATCATTGCCCTACGCTTGATCTTTCCATCTTCGGATGGAAGCCCTATTTTTTCATCTACAGGAGAACCCTTCATTGTACCTATTGCAATGCCAATGGTGGCTGG
The DNA here is from genome assembly GCA_964570435.1 of uncultured Saprospiraceae bacterium. Classification (GTDB taxonomy): domain Bacteria; phylum Bacteroidota; class Bacteroidia; order Chitinophagales; family Saprospiraceae; genus Portibacter. Next base: position 4,307 of record CAZMYK010000270.1, read on the forward strand.
CCCTTCTGCTTTGGCAACCTTAATGGTCATGGCGAACAACCATCAGGGACATCTGTCTGGTCTCTTCTTTGCAGTTATGATTGCTTGGGGAATCACTGCATGTGTGCTCTTACTATCACCACTTTTCTTTCGGATTTTAAGAAAGAAGGGTCTTATTGCACTTGAAAAACTGATGGGAATGCTCCTCTTGATTATGGCTGTGCAGATGCTCGAAAATGGAATAAGTGAGTACATCAAAACCTTTATGGAGACACAATAGCCCTACTATTTTTTAACTTGTCTTTCTTGAATACTTTTAATAAGAAAGTAGATGGTCAAAATGAA
>CAZMYK010000270.1:4640-5892 GCA_964570435.1 uncultured Saprospiraceae bacterium
CAATAAAGAAACTCACAGGAGTATAAAAAATGGAATTTTCACCGAATTTAAAGACCGCTATTGTGAGCAAGCTTGTTAAAATGGAACAAATTGCACAGAGCCATTCATTCTTAGTTCCTGTAAGTCTCATAAGTGAAATTTTGATCTTAAAAAAAGCAATCACTAAGGGCATTATATGCACCATATCCCCCAACACCACAACCAACGCATCCAGGGAGGAAACCTCCTGCATATGTACCGCAACTAACAAGAGTGGTTGCCCCTTGCAAGACAGCAATGCTAGCTTCCCACCATTTACATTTTCTAAGATCAAGACCTTTACTAGCAGGAATCTCTATGCTGCCATCAAGGAGTAAAATCTCGAAACGTTTGTTTACAGCCAGGATAAAAGATTCTTTTTTGCTAATTTCAGGATGCCGAGAGTTGAAATCCAAATATGAAACAACTGATTCTTTGTCAACAGCTAGTACTTGGGCGATCTCATAAGTAAATGTTTCAAATGATAAGTCTTTCCTTAAACCAACTGATTCAATGTCAAGGAAAGCTTGTAAGAGATCATCATTGTCCAAAAGTAGCAGATTGCTGCTAGTTTTTACAAGATGTTGAATATATTCATCTACTATTTCTTGGGGATAAGTATCATCAATTTCCTTATTACAGGACATAACAATAGAAAGGGAAAATAAAATGAATAGGAAAAAAGTTACTTTTTTCATTTGATGTTATTTAAGTTAAGAAAGTAAGGAAGATATAGATTTTTTTACATTTCTGCTAGTTAATCACTTATAGATTTCCAAGTTGCATTAATTAACGGACTGACCGCAAATTGCCAAAGGAGAAAAACAACCTAGACTTATTCTAATTCCAAATCTTCCAAATTCTTACCCTTGGTTTCGGGCATCATCTTCCACACGAACAACAACTGAAGGAACATCATAAATGCGAAGAAGAGGAAGACTGGCGCTGCACCTATCTTGGTGAAAAGAATAGGAACTAGGGAGGGAATAATTGCGGCTAGAACCCAGTGGGTACTGCTACCAAAGGCTTGGCCACTTGCACGAAGGTGGTTAGGGAAGATCTCTGAAATAAAGACCCATATCACTGCTCCTTGACCTATCGCGTGAGAAGCAATGAACATAAACAAGAAAATAGGAACTGCGATTCCTTGCCATTCATTGATAAAGGCCAGGGCAACTAGGGATAAAGAAATAATGTAGCCTACAGAGCCAATATACATTAGTTTTTTTCTCCC
>CAZMYK010000271.1:0-5879 GCA_964570435.1 uncultured Saprospiraceae bacterium
GGCGATTGAATTGTTGAGAAACCTTGATACCATTGTATTTAGTCTTGTCAATTGTGAAGTACTTTTTAAAGCAATTACCCTAAATAAAGAAAAAGCTTTAATACTTTTGCGAAATGCAAAAAGTGCTAATTACTGATGGCGTTCACCCTTCGATTATTGCTGCAATTGAAAAATTGGGTTTCGATGTGACCTACATTCCCAAGATGGCTTATGAAAAATTAGGTCCTATTATTTCCGAATATGAGGGTATAATCATTAATAGCAAGATCATCATGAACCGAGAAATGATAGATCTTGCACAACGTTTACATTTCATAGGTCGACTTGGTTCTGGATTGGATATTATTGACCTACCCTATGCAGCAGAGAAGAATATTGCTGTACTAAGTGCCCCGGAAGGGAATTGCAATGCTGTGGGAGAACATGCCTTGGGTATGCTACTTTCTTTCGCAAACCATTTGAATAGGGCAGATTCGGAGGTAAGGGAATTTAAGTGGAATAGAGAAAAGAATCGAGGTTTTGAATTAGAGGGTAAGAAGGTGGGTATTATTGGGTACGGACACACTGGTCCGGCTTTCGCTGAAAAGCTCCAAGGATTTCGTTGCAAAATCTTAATTTACGACAAATACAGAAAGCGCATTGACACAGAAAAACGTTACATTAGCACCACCAACCTATCTGATATTCAGCAAAATTGCGATATCATAAGTTTCCATCTACCATTGACGGAAGAAACTCTAGATTATGTAGATAGGGATTTCTTGCAAGCTTGCAAGAGAAAGCCTGTGATTATCAATACCTCACGAGGTAAAATTCTGAACTTGGCTGATCTTGTGGAATCTTTGGAAAGTGGAATAGTAAGTGGTGCATGCTTGGACGTTTTCGAAAATGAAAAGCCTCATACCTTCAGTGATAAGGAGCGGGTACTCTACCAGAGGCTCTACAAAATGGAAAATGTAGTCTTGACTCCGCATATAGCGGGATGGACTAAAGAATCCAAGAAGAAAATTGCAAGCACGCTGATTAATAAAATTAATAGTCATATTCAAGACAGATCGCATTAGCGGACAAGAAAATTGAATATTTGTTAAGATATTAAAAAGGACTCTTTTGTGCATGAGTAAGGTAAAATGCTATTTTTGCTTTTGCTTTTTTCATAACAGAGCCACAATTGAAATTTTATGAAAAGAAATTTACTACTAACACTATTGCTTTTGTTAGGCTACTCATTAGGTGTTTATGCCCAAACCTCCCTCGAAGGAAAGGTGACGGAGGAAGGATCTGGAGAGGCTGTGATATTTGGTACAATTGCCCTCTATAAGGGAGGGAACCTCATATCAGGGACGGAATCAGATCTTGATGGTAACTACATTTTTTCTAACATTGATCCTGGAACTTACGATGTGGAGGTTAGCTTTATTGGCCTTGCAACTAGGAGAGAAAATGGAGTCGTTGTAAAGAATGGGAAGTCTACCAAGCTAGATTTTGCACTTAAGGAAGAAGGTGTGGTTTTAGATGGGATAGAAATTGTAGACTACAAGGTGCCTCTCATTGACTTTGACAATACTACTTCACAGAAAACCGTAACTGCAGAAGCTATTCGAAATATTCCCACTAGGAACGTTAATAGGATTGCAGCTACCACTGCTGGACTTACTTCTACTGATGGAGGTGATATTTCCATTAGAGGATCTAGATCAAATGCCACTGACTACTATGTTGATGGAATTAGGGTTTCAAGTAACGCAGTTCTACCTGCCTCAGAAATAGAGCAACTACAGGTTGTAACCGGTGGACTAGAAGCAAAGTATGGGGATGTTACAGGAGGAATTATTTCTATTATTTCAAAGGGACCATCGAACACCTTCAACGGGGGACTAGAATTAGAATCCTCGGAATACCTAGATGCCTTCGGATACAGTCTCGCTAACTTCAACATGAGTGGTCCCATCCTTAAGAATAAGCAAGGGAATTCCATACTTGGGTTCAGAGTTTCTGGCCAATATACTAATACGAGAGATGCCTCTGCAAATGCTAACGGTGTTCATAGATTGAGCTCCGAGAAAATTAGAGAACTAGAAGAGAATCCAACCTTCGAATTGCAAGGGTCTCAGCAGCCCACAGGTGAATTACTTTCGATGCAAGACGTTCAGACTTTGGCCACAAGGCCTAATGAGGGGAATCAAAACATCGTTTTGAATGGAAGACTGGATGCCCAGCTTAGCAAGGCAATAGATATTTCATTGTCAGGAACCTACATAGATGGAAGCAACCAATTTGCACCTACACCAAATAATACCTCACCTCACCGATGGGCCTTCGCCAATTGGGAAAGAAATCCATTCAGCTATACGGATAGGATCAGAGGGAATTTTAGATTTAGACACAGACTTGGTAAGCAAACTCTTGATCAAAGTACCGAGAAATCCAAAAGAACGAGTATCAGAAATGCTTCCTATATCATACAACTGGGATATGAAAACACCAAGAACACTCGGGATGATTTAATCCATGGACAAGACCTGTTTAACTATGGTTTCTATGGGAATCAGGCTTTCGATTCTCCCGCTTTTATAGGAGTTGTAAGAGATACCAATGTATGGAATACAGGCACCATGCAGGAGCTCTTCTCTAATGTTTTCTTCGACCATATTGACTTCAATGATGAGAATGCTATCGGAGAATATGTTCGCAATGAGGAAATCAACCCTGCACTTTCTAAGTACCAATTCGAAAATGGTAATCTGCTTGGTGCCTCCAATAATTTCTGGAACTACTACAACAATGTCGGTAGGGTATATAATACGGCACTTAAAATAAACAACGACACCTACACTATCAACATGAATGCTCAATTTGACTTACTGCCAAGTGGGTCGATAGAAAATAGGCATAACATTCAGTTCGGTTTCCAATATGAGCAAAGAACGAATAGATTTTATAGCATCAATCCAAGAGAACTTTGGCAGCTTGCGAGCCAGCAGGCGAATGCTCACTTTACTGGAGTTGATACGACTTCCCTATCAGGTGACAGCACATTTTTGACTATCAATGGGATAGTATATACTTTCGAAACTTATAATAGAAGGATTGAAGATCGTCCCGAGAATCTTTTCTACAGATCTGTTCGTGAAAAATTCGGCCTGTCTCTTACTGACTACGTTAATGTGAATGGCTTAAACCCTAGTGACTTGAGCCTTGATATGTTTTCAGCTTCGGAACTGATTAATTTCAGGGGAATTGGTCTAGACTACAACGGATATGATGTTTATGGCAATCAACTAACAAGTCAAGGATCATTTAATGACTTCTTTACTGCTACGGATGAAAATGGTCGGAGAACATTTCCAGTTTCAGCCAATCAACCGATCTATGGTGCCGCTTACATTCAAGACAAGTTTAGCTACAAAGACCTCATCCTTAGACTAGGTGTACGTGTTGACTACTTCGACGCCAATACTAAGGTCCTAGATGATCCTTACTCTTTGTACAAAATTCAAACAGCAGAAGAATTTTATACCAAAAATGGTGGTACTAAACCAGCCTCGATTGGAAACGACTACAAGGTCTATGTTTCTGGTGAAGAATCTACCAATGTTGTAGCATATAGACAAGAAGACCAATGGTTCAACACCAATGGAACGGCAACAGAAGGAAATCTCCTATTCCCAGGTGGACTCGTTTTCCCTGCATACAAGATTGATGGACAGAATATTAAGTCACCAGAATTCAATCCCAATAATACCTTCGTGGACTATGTGCCGCAGGTAAATTTTATGCCAAGGGTCAGTTTTTCATTTCCAATTTCTGCAGATGCAGGTTTCTTTGCCCACTATGACGTAAAAGTTCAGAGACCACCTTCTAACAATGTGTTCACTCCATTAGACTTTTATTTTTTCAATGATGATCCCGGAGGTTTATTAAATAATCCGAATCTGAAACCTGAAAAAACTGTTGACTTTGAAGTTGGCTTCCAGCAAAAGGTTACTAATTCTTCAGCTATAAAAGTGAGTGCCTACTATAGAGAAATGAGGGACATGATACAGCGAAGGTTCTTCTTGTTTGTCCCTACACTTACGCAGTACCAGTCTTTTGGAAATATTGACTTTGGAACAACTAAGGGATTTACCTTTGGATATGATTTAAGAAGGACTCAAAATATTGAATTCTCCGCGAGCTACACCCTACAATTTGCAGAAGGCACAGGATCAAGCGCAAATGGTATTAGTACTGATAGGGGAAATATTAGAGTCCTCCTGCCACTTTCCGTTGATGAAAGACACAGAATTGTGTCTAGCATTGATTATCGATATGGAAAAGGTAAGAGATACAACGGACCAAGCATCCGTGGCGTTGCCTTATTTGAAAACACAGGCCTGAACGTGCAAGCAGTAGCTGTTTCCGGGCAGCCTTATACCAGACTTAGAAATGCTTCACCCTTTAATGGATCCGGTTTCACCGGAGATATCAACGGTGCACGTCTGCCTTGGCAATTTAATATTGATGCGCGACTTGATAGAACCTTCGTAATCGGAGGAAAAGGCAAGCGTCAATTATTTGTCAATGCCTTCGTTAGAGCAACGAATGTACTAGATAGAAGAAACGTAGTGGGTGCCTTTCCAGTTACTGGATCACCTACCGATGATGGATATATTGCCTCTCGATTTGGTCAGGATAGAATCCAACAAATCACACAAGATGGTAAGAACGCAGATAACTTCTTGGCTGCCCATAGTTGGAGGTTAAATGACTTCGACAATTTTGTGGCACCACGAAACATCATTGTGGGTATCATCACTAATTTTTAAATAACTGAATTCATTCTAAATGAGATTTACGACGATAAAATTATGTTTTCTCTCGGCATTGATTATGTGTACTTTTTCAGTAGAAGCGCATATTAATCCGAATTTACACAAGCTGAAAAAGGACCTCACTTCGACTTCCTCTGCATCTTTTAGAGATGACTGCGTTCCTGCGGTAGAGCAAATCGATATGGCAATTAATAATGTTCGAGCTCGACTCACCACTGGTGGAGACGTATGGTGGAACCTCGATGACGGCCGCTATGTTGTTCCAAAGGTACCTGTAGGCTCAGGTTTGGATGAAGTTTCATCTATTTTTGCAGGAGCGGTATGGTTAGGTGGATTCGATCCATCTGGGAACCTAAAAATGGCAGCAGCTACATATCGGGATAATTCCAATAATGACTTTTACCCCGGACCTTTAGATCCTAATACCGGGACCACAGAACTGCAGACATGCGAAAACTGGGACCAATTTTTTGTTGTGACTGGAGAAGAAATTGATGAACACTTAAGAAAATTTGAAGTTGCAAAGAGAACCGGTGTTCCCTATGATGCAGACTCAATTCCTGACGGAGTCAAATACTGGCCTGGAAAAGGAAATCCATATTTCCTTGAAAAATTCGAATTTGAACTACCAAACACTAGCCAAGCCTTAGGCTCGTTTTGGGATGCTGATTTATCCTTTGACTATGATCCACTTGATGGAGACTATCCAGTGATCGACATAAGAGGTTGTCCTCTTCCACAATATCCGGATGAAATGACCTTCTGGATCTACAATGATGCGGGAGGTGTCCACAGTGCCACACAAGGACAGAAAATACAAATGGAAGTCCAGGTGCAAGCCTTCGCTTACGCTACTAATGATGCAATTAATGACATGACTTTTCAACGCTACAAGTTGATCAATCGTGCTCAAGTAGACATTGCTGATTGCTACTTTGCAATGTGGGTAGATCCAGATCTAGGATGTTTTACAGATGACTATGTAGGTTGTGATACAACAAGAAGTATGGCATATGTATACAATGAAGACGAATTCGATGGTGAGAATGGTTGTACGTGTCAGCA
>CAZMYK010000272.1:0-5838 GCA_964570435.1 uncultured Saprospiraceae bacterium
CGAGTTCTGTATATGAAGGTAAGAATAGAGAGGAGCTAGTAGATGTGATATTAGGACCTACCCATTCATACAAGACGTCTGCTGAACTAGAAAGTGATGGTATGATATTGATAGAGGTAGACGGATCTAGACAGGGTCCCTCTTCGGATACTTCAACACCCAAGATATCTGGGACTGTTACTGTTCTGATAAATTGTTCCTCGATGTAGAGGCATCCATTTCCTGTGGTAATACTCACCCGATATGATCCCTCTTGAATTTCAAGAGTAGGATTAAATTCATTCGACGTAAAACCAGCTGGTCCCTCCCATTCGAAGAACGATTCTGGCGGAGCATTAGTTGTGAGCGTTACTTGTGAGCCTAAACACTGTGCCTCGTCCGTAGTTATATCAAAATTGAAAAGAGGCTCAATATCTATAATTACTGGTGCGCTTTGTGCCGATTCACACACATTATTTTCAATACTTAATCTCCATTCTCCATTAAATTTTGACTCAAGAAAGGGGATACTTAGGGTAGCTTGGTTGTTTCTAATCTCACCTATTGGGCTATGCCATACATATACAAAGCCACTGCCCACAACAGAACTTTCCAATTCTAGCGTATCTATAGAGCAATATAATCTATCGCCTAAGATTTCAGGAACGTCAGGTGTAATGTTTGAAGTGACTGACGTTGTAAGTGTATCAGTTATACATTGATTGTCTTCTATTACTAGCTTGTAAACTCCCGAAAAATCGGATGTAAAGGAGTCAGTTACCGTGGGCATAGCCTCATCGGATACAAAGCCATTTGGCCCTGTCCAGGAAATAATAAATTGATCCTCGGGGTCATCCACGCAGAGCTCGAGTGGGCTTCCTATGCAACCTTCGACTAGGTTAGTGCAAATTGCTCCTTCTGGTCTCACTCTGACTTCTACATCAACTCTATTAGAAGTAAGAGACTCGCAGAATTCATTTGCAACTACCACAGCTAGCGTATAATTTCCAGGTTCGAGCGGAATTTCCACAAATGAAGAATCAGTGGATGTGATTAGAACTCTAGCAGTGCCTTCAAACCTATACCAGTCGTATCGAATCTGATTTCCTTCCACTGGATCTGTTGAAAGTAGGTGAGGAACTGTTTCACAGCCGATTTCATTGGTCGATAAGGTTGGACTTTTTACATCATCTACTAGGACATCGATGGATGCTGTAGACTCGCAACCCGTTGAGACGTTTCTTATGGTTAAGGTATATAATCCCTCATGCATCGCACTCACTTCCGGAATAAAGGGTTCAGCTAGAACGCTAGAAAACCCTAGTGGCCCATCCCAATCAAATACGAAGTCACTACTTATCGGTATATTTAGAAAGAATTTCAAAGAATCCTCTGGACATATCCCAACCGTATAACTTATCGGAACATCCGTCGGTGTGAGTGTGAAACTAGCATTGCAGGTGGACGCGTTGTTGGCCTCATCTGTGACTAACACTGTGCTTGTAAAAAACTGACCCAGGTCCTCACAAGAGAAGTTGTTATTTTCTAGTACTATACTTCGGATCCCACAATTATCTGTTGAACTACCAGCAAGCAGGAAGGGATCGATTGCCAACTGTTCTAAAGATACAGCAACCACTGGTACGTTAATGATTTCGCAAACTGCATTTGGAAACACATTGTCAGAAACTTCAATATTAAAAGAGCATTCTGATAGGTTATTGCTGAAATCAGTAGCTTGCACATTTACGATTGAAGTCCCCACTGGAAAGGTCACAGTACTATCCTTCATAGTTTCATAGTCTCCCAACAGGAGTGCTTCCATTGCGCCAGCAATCTCTATTCGAATACTAATATCCTCCAAACATGGGTTATTCAATATGGCGATTTGGGACAGAATCTGCTCATACCCACATACATCTTCCTGAGTGTCTACTTGCTGGCTTGTACCGCAGTTAAGTGCAGGTGTAATTTCGTCGTTCACTGTAATCCTTTGTGGACAGGTCGTGCTATTGCCTGCACAGTCAACCGCCATAAACTTGACAATGTGAACACCAGCGTCTAAGCTTACTTCTATTGCGGAGTCAGACACTAAAGTGAAAGGGTCGTCGTCCAGGCTAAAAAACATTTCAACGGAGTCAGCAGCACTTTCGAGAATTTGAAGCTGTGAGATAGTGACAGTGCTAAAGGAACAAACATCATTTATGCTTTCCGAAGTCTCGCCATCTCTGCTAGGCACAAGAGTGAAATTGATATACCCGTCTTCGGACCAATTTTCAAGCTGGCCCTTTGTGAAGGGTCCGATTTCAAATGTCAAAGAGGCGCACTCTGCTTCTGTATTTTCAGTTTTTCCAAGTTCAATTTCATTTTCGTCAAAAATGGTAAACGTTTCACCAATCCCATCCGCATCTAGGTTAACAAAATCAACGGTAAAGAAATTTTCTTGCTCAAATTCAATTTCAGGCCCATATGGTCCCAGCCGAAAAGAGAGATCATCTACCACAATTGCGGGATCTCCAGGAGCAGAGGATTGAACTTCCTGTTCATCAGAAAAGAAAATTTCTAGGTTTTCCATTGAACAAGAATCAGTCCCTATTGGAACATCGAAGCTAAGTGTGGCAGAGCAATCGGATCCATCTATATTGACGGTGATGTCGTTTTGGCAACCATCTAGTGCCGGGAAGACATCATCAATGTAGAAGAATGTAGCCTGTTCCGAATGGGCATTTCCGCACTCATCCACAATCACAAAGTCTACTCTTTCAAACTGTACTGCACCGTCCACAATTCCACATTCAGGGGGATTGAGACCACCTGGATGGTCACCTGGAAAGGTTGAAGAATCATTTAGATTGTAAGTACCTGGAACAGCGGCGAAGAAGAGACCTACGCTATTGCAGGCATCATCATAGTTTCCGTATCCCAGATTCTGTACCCAGTCGTTGTAGACGTTATAGGGATTATCTGTCATGCTGCACATGACACTAATATCTCTTGGACTATTGACATAGAAGGGTGGGACGTCATCGATTACAGTGATCAATTGAGTTTCAGTAGTAGAATTACCACATGCATCACTTACGATCCAAGTTCTAGTAATGGTTGAATCGCATCTTAGAGGTTTGACTTCGTCGATGTAAGCCCTTGTCGTGAAGCCGCCACATTCGTCCGAAATACTTTGCACCTGCCCAGTTAATTCTAAGTTATCTAGGTCGGCACATGAGACAGTTACAGCCGGCGGTGGTGTAAACGTAGGACCTATGGTGTCTATGACGGTAATGGTCTGAATATATACCGCAGTATCTGCACAACTGTTCATTGCACTGAATGTTCTCGTTACCACATATTCATAAAAGGCACAAGTGTCGGTAGAATTCACCCGAGTAGTTTCATCTTCGAAAAAAACGAAGGCGTTACCTGGACAGTCATCTGTTGCTTCGACATCATCTGGGACTGCGATGAAGTTTTCACACGTGACAGTTGTATCACTTGGAGGATTAACAAAGCTTATTTGGCCGTTAATGCTTCCAATGAAAAGTAGTGTAGTAATCCAAGAAAAACTTAGTCTTAGTTTTGTTTTCATGAAAGTTGCTTCATGATACTCCCTGCCAGAAATTATTCCTCTTCAGTATTTTTCAACTTCTTATCAGCAACATTTTTGTTCAGAAACTTATTCAATTCATCGATTTTGAAATTACCTTGAATCTGTCCGAACTCATTCACCTTAATATCGAAGCCTTCTAACTCTTCATGAACGATGGGTTTCCCCTTCTTTTTCATCTTTTTAGGCATGGAATATAGTTTTACTTAATATTTTATTCTAATATGAACAAAAACTGTGCTCACTTTTCAGAAACGACAATATTAAAGTGATTAATGCCCTCGCCAAGACGTTTCAGAACGGTGTCTTTTCCCAGTAATTCCATCGATTGAAACAAGTCTGGCCCTTTCATAGTACCTGAGATTGCAAGTCTGAGAAATGGCATGATGTCGCCGTAACCTATTTCATTATCAGACATATATGTTTCTAAGGTCGACTTTAAAACCAAAGCGTCGAAGTCCTTTTCTTCAAGTAAGTTCGCGAACTCTTGAAATTTTCCTGGACGATGATCTTTCCATTTTTTTCTGATCATCTTTTCTTCGTATTCAGTCACTTCTTCGAAAAAATACTTGCCCATAGCATAGAAATCACCATAGAGTTCGACCCTCTCTTTCATGAGTTCAGTAAATTTCAAAAGAAATTCTTCTGGAATGCTTTGGTAGTGCTCAGGGTCGAATTGCCTGAGGTAGTTGGCAATTTCCGCAGGCCGTTTTTTAATTATGTATTGCTGATTGTACCACCTGGCCTTGTCAATATCGAAGCGTGCTCCTGATTTAACAATTTGATCTAGATTAAATGCCTCTGCTAATTGATCGAGTGAAAAAATCTCTTGTTCTGTCCCTGGATTCCAACCCAAGAAAGCTAGAAAGTTGATCGTAGCCTCAGGATCAAAGCCAAAATCTTTGAAGCCTTGAAATGAGTCTTCTGCAGTTTCCGCTTCCCAAGCAAGAGGAAAGACAGGAAATCCAAACTTTGCACCATCCCTCTTGCTAAGCTTGCCTTTTCCATTTGGCTTTAAAAGTAGAGATAGGTGGGCAAACTTTGGCATTGATTCTTCCCATCCCATGGCTCGGTAGAGCAAGACATGATGGGCTGTAGATGGCAGCCACTCTTCACCTCGAATTACGTGGCTGATCTTCATAAGGTGGTCATCCACAATGTTAGCCATATGGTAGGTGGGCATACCATCCGCCTTGAGAAGGACCTTATCATCTAATTCGCTTGAATTAAATGTGACCCTTCCCCTAATCATATCTTCTACTTCAATCTCTTCACCAGGTTCGACTTTTAGTCTTATGATGACATCCTTGCTAGTGGTGAGTAAGGCCTCCGTCTCCGTTTTTGGAAGACTGAGACTATTTTTCATAGATCCTCTTGAGCTGTGATCATACTTTGGAGCGTGACTTCCTTCAGCAGTCAACCTGCTTCGCATGGCCTCTATATCTTCTGTGCTATCAAATGCATAATATGCCTTACCCTCAGTTACAAGCTGGTGCGCGTATTTTCCATAAATTGCCTTCCTTTGAGATTGCCTATATGGCCCATATTCACCACCGAAACCTGGTCCCTCATCAGGGCTAATTCCGCACCAGCTTAGTGCTTCTTTGATATAGTCTTCAGCTCCTGGAACAAATCTTTTCTGATCAGTATCCTCAATTCTAAGTACGAAGGACCCACCTGTTTTCTTTGCAATTAAGTAGGTGTACAATGCCGTTCTGACTCCTCCTATATGTAAGGGGCCTGTGGGGCTTGGGGCAAATCTTACTCTAACACTATCCATGTCAACTATAATTATATTATATTTTTACTTAATATGTCGCAAATAGCAATTTATTTGCATTAGTCCCTAATTTAATGTGTGTTTATATTACAAAATGCAATATAAAATCGTTCTACACCCACAATTTTTAGTAATTTTAAAATGCAAATTATTCTTTTAAACTTGAACATATTACACCATGTCCATGTACTTGGCTAAAACCCCTAGGTTTTTCCAGACATTATTTCCAAATTTTGTTTGGAGCCTTCCCACGGCAGATAAGCGTCTTCATCTCACGTTTGATGATGGACCTGTGCCAGAAGTGACACCTTGGGTCCTTGACCTTCTTGCTCAGCACAACGCTAAGGCCACATTTTTCTGTGTGGGAGATAATATTCGAAAGCATCCTGAGATCTTTCAGAGAATTGTCGATGAAGGACATGCGGTAGGAAATCATAGCTTTAATCACCTATCCGGTTGGGCGACGGACAATATTTCT
>CAZMYK010000273.1:0-5811 GCA_964570435.1 uncultured Saprospiraceae bacterium
GGTCGGTAGCGAGTATGTCTTACTTTCCGATGTAGAGAAGCAATTTTCCTACCTCAAGCAGTCTAATCCTGCAGCTACCACACCTGACTCTAAGTGCCAAGTGCTTGAAAGCATTATAGCGCAGAAGATTATGGTGAACCAAGCGAAACTGGATAGCATCGAGGTAGGAGACGATGAGGTCGAAGCACAACTTGAATTTAGAATAGAAAATATACTTACACAGATGGGCAATAATTCCGAGTTTTTTGAGGAATACTATGGCCAGACCGTCGATGAAGTAAAAGAATGGATGAGGGAAGATCTGCGAAGCCAGATCCTTGCGGAGCGGATGCAGGCCCAAATCATCAACAGCGTTAATATTAGACCGGAAGAAGTGAGAGATTTCTACGAATCGATTCCTAAGGATTCGATCCCACTTCTGAATGCCGAGGTAGAACTTGCTGAAATAGTTATTAAGCCAGATGCAAGCCAAGCCTCAAAGGATGCCTCTTATGAGAGACTTCTAGAACTTAGGCAAAGCATTGTGAGCGACAGTGCTGATTTCGCAGAATTGGCCTTGCAATACTCTGATGACCTAGGCTCTGGTTCTAAAGGGGGAGACCTCGGATGGACTAAGAGAGGTAGTTTTGTACCTGAATTTGAGGCTGTGGCTTACAACTTGGAAAAAGATGAGATTTCTGAAATCGTAGAATCTGAATTTGGCTACCACTTGATTCAACTCCTAGACCGAAGGGGGAATTTGATTAAGACCCGACATATTCTCATCACTCCCGAAGTGACGGATGAAGACATCGAAAGAACGAAGAAATTTCTAGATTCAATTGGCAACCTAGTAGCCCTTGATTCAATGGGCTTTGGAGCTGCGGTTAAGCAACATTCCAATGAACAGGTTGAATCCTATAACAACAATGGAAGGATGACTAATCCCCAGACCAATACTACTTTTTATGGTACCAACGAGCTACCACCAGAAATTTACTTTGCAATTGAAGAATTAGAAGTGGGTGACATCTCTGCTCCTATTGAATTTCAAGATCGAAGAGGTGACGCGATGTTTCGCATCGTTTTGCTCGAGTCTCAAACGAAACCCCACATCGCAAATTTAAAGCAAGACTACTCCAGATTGAAAAAATTTGCAATCGAAAGTAAGAAGAATGAGTACTTTAATGAGTGGATTGTATCCAAACTTGCTAGTACCTATATGGTAATCGATGAGGGCTATAATTCGTGTGAAAATGTCAGTTCTTGGATGTCATCTACAAAGGACCAATAAAAATGAAGATAGTTTCGTGGAATGTTAATGGGGTCCGAGCTGCTGTGAAAAAGAACTTCATCCAAGAGGTCCTAGCTTCAAAGGCAGACATATATTGTATCCAGGAAACCAAGGCTCAAGATGATCAAGTGGCGACGGCACTTGCTGATCTTAAGGAAGTACACCTTGCTAGCAACTCAGCTATCAAGAAGGGCTACTCAGGGGTAGCAACCCTTTCTATGCAGGCACCACAGGAGGTTCGTGTCGACCTGGGGGTGAAGAAACACGACATGGAAGGCAGGGTCTTGCTAACGGAATATGATCACTTCTCCTTGATCAATGTCTACGTTCCTAACAGTGGTAACGGCTTGAAAAGATTAGAATATAGAGCGTTATGGGACAAGGCCTTCGCTAGCTATATGAGGAGGGAGGCTAAGAAAAAGCCCATTATTGTGACCGGCGACTTCAATGTTGCCCACCAGGCCATCGACTTAGCCAATCCAAAATCCAATTATAACAAGACATCTGGATATACTCAAGTGGAAATAGATGGGATGACAAAGATCCACAAGGTCGGCCTTGTTGACTCTTTCAGGCACATTCATCCTGAAAAAGTTCAGTACACTTTCTGGAGCATGAGGACCGGAGCAAGGGCCAGAAATGCAGGCTGGAGGATCGACTACTTCTTGGTCGATAAGAGGCTAAAAGACAATATTGTGAAGGCTGAAATTCACGATCAGATTATGGGTAGTGACCACTGCCCGATTTTCTTAGAGCTGAAATTCTAAGAGTCTATCATCTTATTAGCCCGTCCTCAGCGAAATTTTTCCTTTTGAGAGTACTTCCCTAGACTTTGATTGTTTCACCGAGCGAATCTTTTAAAGATTTGCTAAGCATTTCATAGCTCTATTTTCTTAGTTTCAGTCCTTGCGCTTATCGCTTTACAAAATAAAAAGTCGCTTCCGGTAAATTTCATGAAAGTTTTTTGAGACACTTCTTATGGAATTCAGTTATAATAGAAACTAACGCTTCGAAAAGTAATTTGTGGTACATCAGGATTTAGTAAGAGCTTGCAAAAGTAATAGCCTAAAGGCACAGATGGAGGTCTATACACTGTATAAAGACATGCTATACAATGTGAGTCTTAGAATAGTTGCTAACAAACAAGATGCTCAAGATTTGGTTCATGACACCTTCATCAAGGCATTTCAGAATATCTCAAAGGTTAGAGAGGACCTTAGCCTTGGTGCATGGTTAAAGAGGATCGTGATCAATTGTTCTCTGGATTTTTTAAAAGATAAAAAGAAATTAGAGTGGTCAAAAGAAGCCTTCAATCATGCACCAGACGAAGATGAAGATAAGGCCGAAGCCTTTCAAGAAATAACATATAGAGTTGCGGAGGTGAAGAAGGCCATCAGTATGCTAAAGGATAAGTACAGGATTATTCTTGTCCTATACCTTTTAGAGGACTATACGCACAAAGAAATTGCAGGGCACCTTGGTTTGAAAGAAAGCACAGTGAGAAATCAATACAGGAGAGGAAAACTCCTTTTGAAAAAACATCTATAAAACAAAGTAAAGATATGAGTCTGGAGAAATACATAAGAGAGAATCGACAGGAATTTGATGATGAGAAATTACCCGATTCTGTTAGGTCTGACTTTGAAGTTCGATTAAGGAGTGAGCTCCATTCCAAAAAAAGCTCACCCTCATCATCGGGTCTTAGGTATGTGTACTTTGCTCTTGGCCTCCTGGTCTTTTTGGTGATCGCCTACTTCGTAAATGAAGGTAGCAAGGAACGTCGTGAGGTTAGAGATAATTTGGTGCTCGCCTTAGGCGATGATCAAACCAATAGCACACGGCTAGGAGCCATCTACGAGATAAATGACCTGTACGCAGACCAGAAAGAGGATGAAAAAATACTTGAAGCCTTTTTTAAGATTTTAAGGGAGGACTCTGATAGCAATTCCAAAATCGCTGTAATTGATGCGCTTTTGAAATTTCCGAAAAACCAAGATGTGCGGGGAAGTCTAATTAGTGCGCTTGGGACTGAAACGGAACCCTTAGTGCAATTAAAGCTCATAAAATCAGTGGCTATTTTAAGAGAGCAACGAGCCAAGGAATCTTTGCAAAGGATTATTCAGGATAAAGAATCTCTGCCAGTGGTGAAAGGAAATGCTTCCGCCTCACTAGCAATGTTAAATAAGTAAAAATGAAAATGATGAAAAAAATAGTAGCACTAGTAGCACTCTTCACTTTTTTGGGAAGTCTTAATGCCCAAGACAATGAAAGGCGCTTCAAACTTAGCAAAGGAACTTTAAAAATTTGTACCAATGCCCACATGAAGATTAGTGGCTATGATGGTGACGAAGTGATTATCAAGAGTCTTAACAAGCAATCAGGGATTTCCTTCCACAATTTATCCACAAGGAACTATGGTTTGTCTTCAGATTCATCCGTATTCAAAAGTTATAGATTCATGAATAGCTTCGATGATAAAAGTGAATTGGAGGAAGGCTTGAAACCACTTGGAAACAAGTCTAATCATCCTGAGGACAACTTGTACCTAGACATCATTGAAAATCCTGGTGAATTGATCATTAGAGATTTCAACTACAGTATTGATGGCGTTTTTACAACATCCATTTTCAACAACAAGTATGAAGTCCTGATACCCAAGTCCATCAAATTGTTGTGGAATACTGAAAACTGTGCTAAGAAAAACTCGAACACTTTCTTTGTAGGAACTAATTCAAAACCTTGGGAGCTTGCCAATTTTGAAGGTGAGGTTGAAGTTTCAGCAGCATACAATTCTATCAAGCTTACTGATGTAAGTGGGCCGGTAATAGCAAATACTATCGGAGGTAACATAAAGGTCGTCTTTGATAAGGCCACGCCAAATGACTTGTACTCCTTGATTAGCAATGATGGTTATATAGACGTGACCCTGCCTAGTATGGCAAGTATAAACGTTGATGCTTCAGCAGACCGAATATTGAGCGATATCAACTTCAAGATTCTAAGTGAGGATCTGACAAGTGAGGGGAAGGAGATGCACCTCCAATTAAATTCTGGGGCCAACAAAATGAAGGTGGATGCTGGAACAGGAAGCATTTACCTAAGAAAGAAGAAGTAGGTTTATGACCGATCTTTGCGCGAATTCTAAGCTCTCTCTTTTACCCAGTAAGCGCTTGGCTACGACGGAATCGATTTAGCAAACCCACTAATGAATGAATTTCAAAGTAAAAGGAAGGTCCATGCCTTTGGCGAAAGATTTTGATAAATTCATTTCGTAGTGAACCTTCCAATGAGTAATTTGTCATCTTTGTTAACATATTTCTAACTAGCAAAGTCATAGCTCATGTTTGTAGGAAAGGTATTTCCATTCAAAGGGATGGTTAAATGGAGTTCGAAAGACCTCCTTATCTTCTTTTTCATTTCTCTTATTCCCGTAGTTCTCTTTGACATCTTCGATTGGAAGTGGTTACACCTGCCCTGGTTACCTATCGGTCTACTTGGTACTGCACTTGCCTTCATACAAGGATTCAAGAATAATGCATCCTATGACCGTCTATGGGAAGCAAGGAAAATTTGGGGTGGGATAGTGAATGAATCAAGGACCTTTACCATCATGACCAAGGACTACATCACCAATGAATTCACTGATGAAAATCTTGATGATGCTGAAATAAAGGGGATTGTAAGAGAAATTGTTCACCGGCACGTAGCCTGGATGACCGCCCTAAGGTACCAACTCAGGGCCGTTAAGCAGTGGGAGTTTAATGGTATTCGTAAGAAAAAGGTCAAGCCGAAGACACAGCCATACCATATTTTAGAAGATGAAATCCCTCTGGCTGAAGCGCTAGGACGTTATATTTCTGAAGAGGAGAAAAAGGTGATCCTTGCAAAGGGGAATAAGCCCTCTCAATTGCTAGGAATACAGTCACGCAGATTCAAAGAGCTCAACCTTAGTGGACTGATCGATAGCTTTAGACATATGGAAGTTGTGGGCCTCCTGAAAGAGCTATATACATTACAAGGGAAGGCTGAAAGGATCAAGAACTTCCCATATCCTCGACAATTTGCAACTTTGAACATTTACTTTATTTGGATTTTTATCGTCCTACTTCCATTTGGAGTCATGAATGAATTCGATTCTATCGGCCGCGAGTTTTTATCTGGTTTTGAAGATGGGCATGCTCATGATGGAGGTTTTTTAGAATTGATGATACACATGCTTACTTCCCACTTTGTTTGGATTTCTATCCCCTTCAGCATGCTCCTTTCATGGGTCTTCTTTACATTAGAAAAGATCGGCACATTGACAGAGAATCCCTTCGAAGGAACGGCAAATGATGTACCGATTACCAACATGACGAGGGGAATCGAAATTGACATTAGGCAACTGATTGACGACCACGATATTCCGGGACCCTACGAATGGAAGAATAAGATTATTCTATAGACAGAGATTTTCGGAATTCCCCCACCCCTTAAAGGGCTTGAAGCCCTTTAAGGGGTGGGGGTGGGTATTTTTGCGCAGGTACAGCTTACGCATC
>CAZMYK010000274.1:0-5803 GCA_964570435.1 uncultured Saprospiraceae bacterium
GCACCACGTATAACGTCCATTTGATTCTTCGTAGGTCCATATGTCGACCTGAAAGCTCCGTATCCTGCCCAACTAGCAGACCTAGGAGTGGCTGCAGATCGTTCACCAATTTCATCTTTGACTTCATTTCCATTCAATGTTCTTTCAATCACTTTCAATTGCTTGCCCGACTCAAAAAGCATTTTGGATATGCTTGAGTGATCTTTATCTATCCTAGAGAAGGCTGTGGTCAAGGCAGCGTATTTCGAGCCCACCTTGCTAAGCGCGGAAGTAGTTTTAGTCAGATCTTCTTGAAAAGCTTCAAATTCTTCCTGCATAGCAAGTACATCTGAGCTTGCCATTCTTGGTAGCGCACCATCCCTCAATGGCCGTAAATTGAATTCTTGAGACTCATTTAGTTCCGCAATTTCTCCATCCACCTTTTTTGCAAGACTGACCTTGTATTTACCAGGTTGGACCATAAATCCTTGGCCGCCTCTACCTCTTCGATTTCCACTCGGTAATCGTACAGCCTGTTTCGAATTCATTCGCATGTCCCAAGTGATACGATTCACCCCTTTCGAAGCCTTCTTTTCCATAGTTCTTACAATGTTTCCGTCACTATCTGTGATGGTAAAGATTAACTTTACTGCTTCCTCATCTCCTTCTTCCGCTAACTTGTCCCAGCCTGGGAAGGGAATATCCTTTCCATCTTTATTGAGTTCTTTCTCCGCTTTTTTACGTTCACTCTTTATTGTTGGATAGTCATCCTTAACATGGTAGGTGAAGGTTGCCCCATGAGGAGGATTCTTGGCGGCATAGTAAGATGCACCCATCTGCCCAACAACACTTTTAGGGTTGTACCAATGGGCATCTTTCACCTTAAAAAGATGCGCTTCTTTTGCTAGGTTAGCCGGACTTAATTCACGCAAAGGCGAGATATCATCCAAAATGTAAAAGCCCCTACCAAAAGATGCCCCGACAAGGTCGTTTTCGCGTTTTTGGATGGTTATGTCTCTAAATGAGATTGTCGGCACACCAGCTTTTAGCTTAGTCCATTTACCTCCCCCATCATTGGTAAAGTATATTCCGAACTCAGTTGCTGCGAATAGCAATTTTGGATCCACATGATCTTGAACCACCCTCCATATTAAAGTTCGGTCGGGTAAGTTTCCTTTAATTGAGGTCCAAGTTGTTCCTTTGTCGGTACTTTTGAAAAGGTAGGGATTAAAATCTCCGTATTTATGATTATCCAAGGCCATGTACACTGTATTTTCATCATGAAGATCAGCGTAGATGTTATTTACAAACGCAGTACCCGGAAGTCCAGAAATGGATCCCACTTCTTTCTTTACCCAATTTGCACCATCGTCATCGCTCATCTGGAAAATACCATCATCTGTACCCACATATAGCAATCCCGCTTTGATTGGAGATTCTGCCAAAGAAGAAATTGTATTGTAATTTGACATCGCATTTACATCCCATGGATTATCCCAACTCTGTTGTCTTCCCATGATCGGAAGTGTAATGCGCTCTTCATCCCTTGTCAAATCACCTGAAAGGGCTTGCCAGCTATCCCCACGATCCTCCGACTTCCATACCCTGTAGGAGGCAAAGTATAGTCTAGAAGGCTTATGTGGACTGACGACAATTGGAGCATCCCAATTAAACCTCTCGAATTTTTCTCCCGCCTTGGCCTTTGGCTGGATAGAAACCTGTTCTCCGGTCAATCTATCCACTCGATACATTCCACCCTGCTGAGTTTCCGCGTACATAATATTAGGATTTCCAGGTTCTGTGGCAGATTGATGTCCATCTGCAAATAAGGTCTTGATAACATCTGCATTTCGTATTCCATGTTCGGTGTCGGTTCTTGATGGAACTCCGTGTGATCCATTATCCTGCGTTCCCCCATAGACCATATAGAAAGGTTCGGCATCGTCAACAGCTACCTTATAATACTGGGTAATAGGTAGGTTGTCAATAAATCTCCAATTCTCTGTATTGTCAAAGGTCTCATAAATTCCAGCATCCGTTCCGATCAATAAATAATTCGGATCGTCAGATCTGAAATTGAGCGCATGGTTATCCGAGTGCTTGTCTGTTTCTTTCAGTCGAGTAAAGGTCTTTCCGTGATCGTAAGAAACCTGGACGCGATTATCCATGAGATATAGCGTTCCTTCAAAATGTGGAGAGGCATAAAGTTCTTGATAGTAGTGAGGGCCTGTAGCCCCAGATACAGCATCAGACATTTTTTTCCAGGATTTTCCCATATTTTCAGACATGAAGACCCCACCCTTTTTTCTATCCAACTCAATGGCCGCATATAAAACATCTGCATTAAAAGGAGACATGGCTAGGCCTATCTTTCCAAGATTAGATCTAGGAATTCCAGATGTCAATTTCTCCCAGGTTTCACCTCCGTCCAAACTTCTATGGATACCGGATCCAGGACCTCCTCCCATATAGGCAGCTATAGTTCTGTGACGATCCCATGTTGCTGCATAAATTACCATAGGATTTCTAGGATCCATCATTATGTCAGTTACACCTGTCCATTCATCATTTCCAAGTGTTCTGGTCCAAGTTTCTCCACCATCTGATGTCATGTAAAAACCACGTTCACCTCCTTTGTTCCATAAAGGTCCCTGTACCGCAACATAGATTTTGTCGGAATTCTCAGGGTGAATAATAATCTTAGAAATATGCTCGGACTTTGCCAGTCCCATATTTTTCCAGGTAGAACCATCATCTTCACTTTTGTAGATTCCATCTCCATAGGCAACATGGCGGCCACCTACATTTTCACCACTTCCTATCCATATTGTACTGTTGTTGCTTGGATCTATGGTCACACAACCGGTCGAGTAGGAACCTTGACCCTCAAAAATAGACTTCCAAGTTGTACCAGCGTTTTTTGTCTTCCATACTCCGCTTGATCCCGTAGCCACATACCAAACATTGTCATTCTTAGGATGAACTGCTATATCTGCGATTCGTCCTGAGGCAAAGGCGGGGCCAATACTCCTCATTTTTAGACCAGAGAGATTCAATACATCCTCCTTCTTTTCTTTATTTTCTTTCTTTTCGGGTTCAGCATTTCTTCTTTTTCTTCGCTGGGCATCAATTTGAATGGTACTTACAAATACGCAAAAGGCAAGGAGTAGTAATTTCGTTTTCATTGAATTGGTTTTAACATTTAAAAGTGGAAGTTGTAAGCTGGTGCTTACGAGTTGAAAAGATAGCAAATTCACAATTCTGACATGCTCTTTTTACTCTAAATTTGAACTTACTTACTCGAATAGGACTGATCTTGAATAAATTATCGGTCTCATTCTACCAAAATCCGAATATTATCGATTAAATTGATGGATGCATGGAACCCTATTGGGTTGCACCTTGGTTTATGATAATAGAACTTTTTAAGATATTCTTAACACTTAAAAAATGGACAGCCTAATTCAAATCAGTTTCTACATTTCCATCTTTGCCGGAGGACTACTTCTTATTTTGATGTTGCTTTCGATACTTGGCGGTTTGGATCTTGATCTGGATGTAGATTCAGGAGGAGCTGATGTGGATAGTGGAGGACTTGGCGTGATCAAATCGGGACTTACCTTCCTGACTTTTAGTTCGTGGGTGGCCAATATTATGCTCAGCGCAGCTATGAACCCCTGGTTAACCCTGGTTGTCTCATTAGCTGTGGGGATCGTTACAGTCCTTATTCTTTCCTACTTCATACGCTTATTATTAAAGTTGCAATCGAACGTGAATTGGGAATTTCACCAAGCTGCAGGAAAGAGTGGCAAGGTTTACCTCAAGATCCCAAAGGATGGTACTGGCTTGATTCAAGTAAATATCAATGGAGTTACAAGGGAACTAAAAGCGACCTCAGAAGACAGCAATGAAATTCCGACAGGTGCTGAGGTTTTGATCCTGGAGGTGGAAGAAGAGATAGCAGCAGTCACACTGTATGAAAGTAAATAATCAATCTAACTAATATCATAAAAAATTGAATTAACTATGGAGTTATCTCAACCACTTATTATTCTTGGAGCCATCGTAGTCTTGCTCATCCTCCTTCTTCTGTTCTTTGTCAGCAGGTATAAGCGATGCCCTTCAGATAAAATTTTGGTAGTCTATGGAAGAACAGGTGGAGGAGCCAGTGCCAAGTGTTATGCTGGTGGAGCTGCCTTTGTTATCCCAGTATTTCAAGATTACCAATTCTTAGATCTTACCCCCTTATCAATTGATGTTAATCTAAAAGATGCACTTTCGAACCAGAACATTCGGGTTTCAGTACCAGCCCAATTTACGGTAGGTATCAGCAACAAGCCTACTATGATGGTTTCTGCTGCTGAAAGACTACTAGGTCTAGATCGAAAAAGCATTGCGGGACTTGCTCAAGATATTATTATGGGCCAAATGAGGTTGGTGATCGCTAATATGAGGATTGAAGAATTGAATGCTGATCGTGATAAGTTTGTAGAATCAGTATACCGCCATGTGGGCGACGAGCTAAATAAGATCGGGCTAGAACTCATTAACGTCAACGTAACCGATATCCAAGATGAATCGGGCTATATTTCTGCACTAGGAAAGGAAGCAGCTGCTAAGGCCATTAATGATGCAAAGGTAAAGGTTGCAAATGAGCTTCGTACTGGTTCTATTGGAGAGGCAGAAGCCCAAAGAGAACAAAGAATTAAGGTTTCGGATGCTAATTCTAAGGCGGAAATTGGAGAAGCATCAGCTGAAGCACAAGCGAAGGCAGGTAAGAACGAGGCAGCTATCAGAGTGGCAACTTCAGATGCAGAACGGGATGTCCAGATTGCTGAATCTGAAAGACGGGCAACTGCAGCGAGGAAGGTCGCTGCTGCTAAGGCCCTTCAAGAGGCCTACCAGGCTGAAAGAGAGTCTGAGGAGGCTAGATTTGCGATGGAAAAAGCGCGAAAGCAGGCCGATGAGGTAGTAGAAGCGGACATTGAGAAAGAAAAGGCAATCATTGATGCAAAGGCTCAGGCAGAAACTAAGATCGAATTGGCCAATGGTGAAGCTGCAGCAACTCTTGCCCAATACAACGCGCAAGCTGAAGGAATCCAGAAGTTGCTTGATAGCCAGGCCGAGGGCTTCAAGAAATTGGTTGAAGCTGCAGGAGGGGATGCACAAAGTGCAATTAGCTACTTGATGCTAGATAAGTTGACCGATATTGCCAAGATCCAAGTAGATGCTATTAAAGACCTTAAGATCGACAAAGTTGTTGTCTATGACAATGGAAATGGTGAAGGTATGGGTAACTTTGTCCAAGGATTATATGGCATGCTCCCACAACTTAATGACTTCCTAGAGCAGTCCGGGATGAGTCTACCTGAGGCACTTGTGAAATCTGGAAAAAAAGAATCATTGCCACCTAGCAATGGTGTGTCTGAAAAGGAACCTAAAGTGTAGAAATTCTGTATATTGGTGAAAAAATTACCAATATGAATACGAAAAATTTACTTCTAACTTTAATTGCCTGCCTATATGGCGGGCTTCTTTTTTCCCAAGCACCTGCCAATGATGCGTGTGAGGATGCAACTATAGTGATGAGTCTGCCCTATGTTGACACACTAGATGCTACAGCAGCCACCAATAACGATGGTGCGATAGATCTTGATGGTTGTAGTGTCATGAATGACGGGGTCTGGTACACATTTACTGGAACTGGAACAGACGTTACCATAGTACTGGGCACGGAAGACTTTGATTCTGAAATCGGAGTCTACTTTGGAGATTGTGCTAACTTGTTTTGTGCAGGGTCCTTTGACTCGAACTTTGAAGTTGG
>CAZMYK010000275.1:0-5793 GCA_964570435.1 uncultured Saprospiraceae bacterium
CTTGACCATGGCCCTAGCAATGGCAACACGCTGACCTTCGCCGCCTGAAAGTTTCGTTACCTTCTTTTTGGCCATGCCTGCCAGACCTACCCAATCCAGCGCCTGCATCACCGATTTCTTCCTGTCGGCAGAATTTACATTTTGAAGCATTAGGGCAAATTCAACATTTTCAAAGACGGTATAGACAGGCAACAAGTTGTAAACTTGAAAAATAAATCCGATGTGCTGATTCCTAAGTTGTGCTGATTCCTTGTGGCTTAAAGCTCCGATCTTTCTTCCAAGGACTTCTACCGTGCCCATGGTAGGTTTATCTAGTGAGCCCACGATATTTAAAAGTGTGGTTTTTCCAGAACCGCTAGGTCCGACAACCCCTGTAAATTCTCCCCTACCGAAGGTGAGATTAATGCCATTCAAGGCCGTAAAAACGGTGTCTCCCTCTGGAAAATCCTTTTTCAGGTTTTTGATGGTAATAATTGCTTCAGAATTCATTGTGTTTTTGCTTTTATTTACGTAGATCACTTTATGTATGACAGAATATCAGCCGTAGCTCAGAGCTCTCACGTATTAATATTTATCTTTCTTCTACTCAAGTATTCAATTTTTCATCGATTATTAGTGCGAGTACACCGTCATTAGCCGAATGCCTGGTCCCTCAAAAGAATAAACAAGGTCATTTTGTTGAAAGCCAGACGGTCCCTCAGGGTTATAGTAAAGCATTACGAACAGCGAAACTGCCTTAAACTGATGTTCATAGTTCACTAAGAATGTACCACTTCTTGTTTCATAGTTGTAGAATGCCACGGTGCTGAGGTTGTCGAAGAAGGTCAGTGGATAGGTCATGGAAATCGCAGTAAAATTAGCTGGGCTAGTGAAATCAAAGGCCTCTTCATCATTGCTAATCAACATCTGCTCTAGATTAATACCTAAACCATTTCCCATAGCGATCGTGTAATCCACACCAATGCTTGCAGAGCTTTGATGGGTAAATATCCCCAAAGGCTTATCCTTCCATAAGTGTGCGAACTCGAACCATAGGCCCACGCCAAGGTCCCATTTTCCATCTATCCCTATCCTGTTTTCAGCTAGACCTTCTTCCATCGGAAATGGCAAAAACTCACTTGCATCAACTATCCGGCGATGGTAGGTCAATGCAACTTCCCCTTTAGGTACTGGATACTGAAATCTTCCACCAAATTCTGGTATTGAAGGGTCTGTTGCAAGTGCATCAAAACCTCGGCTTGCTGAGTTACCATACAAGCCCCAAAACCAAATATTCGCATTGTTCAGGAAGTAATACCTACCCAAAATTCCATACACCCCATTCGTCAATCCAAGTGGATCCCTGGGATCAATTTGATTAAACCATTGCATGGGTCTAAGAATACTAGCAGAACCGAACTCAATCTTCTGCAATCCCAGGCGGAGTTCTAATTGTCGCTTTTTGTATCTCACCCACATCCTGTATGGACTAATATTGGCGTCTGAAAGGCCTTCATTCCAAGTTGCATCCAGATTTGTAGAAACCTCGAACCCCAATTTGCTAAGACTATCTACCTTGGTCTCATAGGACAATTCAGGTATGTACCTAGTCGCCACAAATAAAGGTCTTTCAGCCCTGGGGCTATAGCTTGCAATCGAGGACAACTGGCCATCAAAACTTACTTGTCCACTCACTAAGGCACATTGCAGGAAGAGCATCATCAATGATATGACTGGCAGTCTACTCATCACCTAAGATTCCGTAGAAGAACATTGTCGTCAAGTCATTTTGCAAATCGATCACGTCATCGTACATTCCAATCAAGGCCGAATCGTGCAACTGCTTCTCCATTACATTAAGCATGTATAGGACAAAGTCTATTTTAATTTCCTGCTTTATATATCCTTTTTTCTGAGCAGATAAAAAGTCCTGCCTTAGGGTGGACATAAATTCTTGCTGGTAGGCCATTGTGTAATTGCGGACTTCTGCTAATTCTTCAGAATTCGAATATATGTCTTTCACTAGCTCCATCGAGACCTCTTGCGATTCTTTACGTTTGAAATCAAGAATGTGCTTCACCTTTTCTCCATACACTATATCTCGCAACATGATTTCCTTATAAGTAGCCACACTCCTGTCCATTTGCTCTTTAAGAAGGACCATCAATACTTCCACCTTATTATTGAAATATCTGTAGAAGGTCATCTTACTTACGCCAGCCTCCTTACACAACTCCTCTACGGAGACTTTTTTCAAGCCAAACTTCCAAAATAGAATCTTAGCTGTACCAAGAATGGCCCTTGTGGACTTGTTGTCTTTTACGTTCGGAACCTCCATCTATCTTAGTGAGGCTTTAGTCAGCAAATGATCTGGAATCTTCGGGTCAAATTCAAGGCTAATGAACTCGAAGTCGGTACCACCGCCCTTTTTCAGTTCATCTTTATACTTCATTTTTGTGGGAAACCATCTTCCGTCGACCTTCTTGACTTTCGAAAGCTCGGTTGTCTTAAGAAGTTTACCACTTTTGGCAAATAACTGTTCTCTAAGCGGAACAAACTTCTCCTGGTCTATCCAAGTCTTTCTCATTGCATAGCTAACATCATCTTCCTTGGCTTGCAATTGAACGACCCAGCACTTCACGTCTTCTATAAGCTCCTCTCCTACTAAGCTTGCGTTATAGATTTCTAGCAAGGGCCGATCTTCCATCATATCCTCATAAGAAAGATCGGAACCCATCACAGATTGTCTAAGCATGTGTCCAGAAAGCTGGATAGTCCTATCAGAACTAGGATTATAGATCCAAAGACGGTTTTCCAATTTCAACATCTTCGTCCCCTTTTCTCGGTCTGGTGCAAGATATTCGGTCAGTGATCGATCTCCACCTTCAGAGTAGGACTTAGAAATAACTGTTCGACTTGCCCTCCTTCCCTTGATTGTCATTTTCGTTTCTACAATCCTAGTCTTAGAAGACATGTTTGCATCAACTTGCAACATAATTTCATCTGCATCTTGTCCTGCAAGACTCATAGCCAGTAGAAAAAAGGTCATGGCAAATAGTACTTTCATATGATGTATAATTAAAGATCATTTTGATACTAAAAGTATTTAATATTACGAATATAGTATATTTTAGTACAATTAGTAACATTTTTAGATAAAACAAGACATCCAGAAGACCTGCCATTACAAAAAATCGATATTATGAAAATTTTTGCTTAGTCCAGTCAGTTCAGACTTCCGTAGAGTTGCATTCTAATCTCGGCAAGAATAACGAGGACAAAGACTAGCTTGTCGTTATCAAAAAAGCCAAGTTCTGTGGCCTTTTTTAGGTCTTTTTCAATAAAAGAAGTCCGGCGTGTAATAATCTTTTCCAAAAGCTCTCTACTCATATCTTGGACAGAATTGATAGCATTCGAAAGACGGAGGGCATTTCTTCGGATCCTCTGAGCTATCTTGGAGGACATCTCATCTTTAAAATCTTCCGTTTCCTTATAAAGGGCTACTAGAAGGTTGACTATTGTTGGTTTTAATTTTTCTAATGTTCTCTCATTCATCTAACTCATATTTTAACTTCTCACATCTATTAAACGCTAATTTGTAGGCAATGTTTTGTCATTCGTCGAAATTGTCCAGATAAGAACATACCAAAACTAGCCCACACCGAATATCCGGCAGAACAGCTACTAGCCTTGCATTTCGCACCTTGTCAAGAATTAACCAAGGGATCCTAATTCAGGATTTTCTTCAAAACTATTTTGCGTAACCAAAAAGTTTCATATATTTGCGTAACCACAAGGTTACTTATATGAGAAATACGATTTCAATTACTAGACACTATGACCATTCAATAACAAAAGTCTGGCATGCTCTTACTGATCCTGAAGCCCTTAGCAAGTGGCTTATGCCATGCGATTTCCAGCCAGTATTAGGTCATGAATTCGAATTCAGGACTAGGCCACGGGGAAGTTTTGATGGCATCACAAGGTGCAAGGTCGTGACTCTGGATGAGCCACAACACCTTGCATATACATGGAGTGGTGGAAACCTAAAGGACACGCTGGTCACTTTCAAGTTAGTGAGTGAGGGAGAGCAACGAACTAGGTTAGATTTCGAACATAGTGGTTTCGAGGGTTTCGTAAATAATGTAATCGTCAAACGTATCCTCGCTTTCGGATGGAGGGGCAAATTACTTTCTAAGCAACTACCTCAATACCTTGCTTTATGAGCGACATTTTCAAGGCCATTTCTGACCCCACTAGACGAGCAATCTTATTGAAGGTAGCAGAAGAGGCCACCAGTATTAATATGATTTCTGAGAACTTCAAGATGTCAAGACCTGCTGTCTCAAAGCACATCAAGATTTTACAGGAAAACAAGCTGATTGAGATTAGATCTGACCAAGCAGATGGAAGGCAGCGCAATTGCTACGCGCAATTAGAAGCCCTCCGAGAGGTTCAAGAATACTTGCAAGAACTCTATGTTTTCTGGGACATGAAGCTTGACAAACTAGGACAATTTTTAGACAACAATAAAATAGAAGAAAAATGACACAAGAAAGAATCATGACGCTACATCCGCAAGGTAAAAAGGGTGTAAATATTAGTAAGTTAAAGTACGACCAAGTAAAAGACTACATATTGAAGACGCTTAGTACGAGAGAAAAGATTACGTACCAGGAGTTAGATAAACTAGCAGTCACCGATATGCGAGACTACTTTGATGGTAAAGTCACGTGGTATGTAGTATCTGTTAAACTTGACCTAGAAGCAAGGAAAATCATCGAGCGCATCCCGAAAACATCTCCTCATGAAATTCGATTGTGCAAGTAAGATAGGTCAATATTCCATCCATTTCACATGCAAATGTTACCTGATACAAGTACGGATCACTTCTTATTAGTTAAAAAATCTATAATTATTGGATTTATTCAATCCTTTTCGCACATATGGCGTTAAGTTTTTAGAAGTTCGAGCACTTCGCTATATTTATGGAATAAAGCTTAAAGGATATGAAAAAATTATTTGGTATTGTTGTTCTGGTCATCTTTGCGGTAATGATGAGTTCAGTAGATGTTTCCGCACAGTACGGAAAGAAGAAAAAAAGAAGAACTGGCACTAAGGAAAGGGAAAGCACTGACAAGACCGAACAAGTAGAAGTCAGGACTGAAAGAGGCACGCCAATTGCCTTAGAAAGATTCTGGTTTGGTATGAATATAGGTAATCCTCAGATTTTCAACAATGTATTTGGAATTGGTCTCGGACCAATGGCTGCCTATAAATTCAATAACATATTCTCCGCGGGACTTATAGCAGATGTCAAGTACACACTGCTGTGGAGACAGAATAGTCCTAATGAAAATTACTTCGACCTAGCTGGTGGTGTATTCGGTAGGGCAAGATTCTTGCGTGCTTTCTATGCCCACTTAGAATATAATATTACCAGTCTTGATCGTGTCTCGACCATAGAACGACGAACTAATTTCCCAGTCTTCCTTGTGGGTGGAGGCTATTCATCGCCTTCCTTTACGCAATGGGGTTACGAAGCCACCCTTCTTTATGATGTGACAGGGAATACTAGTCAATTTACAGGAAGGATTCCGATTGTTTACAGACTTGGAGTGACTTACAACTTTTAGTTTTCTAGGAACCGCATGTCCTAGAACATAAAGCTAAGTCCTGCCATAAAGTGTCTCCCAGCTTGCGGGTATAGACCCTTCAAGTTGTATACACCATCCGGCATGTCTTTATTATCAACGGCAGCATATGGATCATCAGGTACTGGATTGTAAAAATCCGAAGAGAACCTATATATCC
>CAZMYK010000276.1:0-5792 GCA_964570435.1 uncultured Saprospiraceae bacterium
GTCAGCTGCTCTATCCAGCTGAGCTACGGAACCATTGCTTTATTAGCGGCTGCAAATTTACGTTTTTTATCAAATATGGAGTGAGTAAATAGCAAAATTTTTTTCAAAAAATATTCGGAAGCCTCATCCTCGAAAGACCTGCGATCCTCCGTCCAAGTTGATGCCACGCTTAGGATGGGTACAGTCGAAAGTTTTTGGACATTGATTCTAAGATGAAATGCTAGCTTCTAAGAGTGCGCTTTAATTGCTAGGATACTTGATTCTAGGAGGTAAAAAAGCTCTTGGATTTCTCTTGGCGAAAAGGATAGGATCATACAACTTGAAAAAGTCGAAAATAGAACATCTCTTGTATTTCGATCTTCACGTTGCCTTAGGTTGATTTCGCAGTCGCGAACACTCTCGTAGAAGCTAAAAAATGAACTCTGGGGATGTATCACAATTACATTGTTGTATTCGACTTTGAATGTCTGGCCGCAATTGGAAATGCTTACTTCACCGTTGTTCGTCTTACACAGGGATTGCCTAAAACACTTGGATTTCATTGTAACTTGGTTTAATAAGACAGGGCCGCTCAACTCATTAGCGAACCCTGTGATTTGAAAACAAACTATTTTTTTGTGCATTACTGTCGCCCAAACTTGTTGTAGGGTATCTTTCTTAATCAGTAATCTATAGTACCTTACAAATATATTATATTTATTTAGACTAAATATAAATAAGAGAATTAAAAAGAAATGAATGTATCGTAGTCAGCCTCATATATCGCAACTCAAATTTGATGTCACTGACTTCAAAAAATCACTAACCATGGAAAAAGCACCTCGAAAATTAACAACTGACTTTATGCCCAAGGTAATTTTGGTAGAACTTCAGGACTTCAATGAAGGAGAATGCTCATGAGCATGAGATGCATCGAAACCAAATTGCCACATTGATTAGAGGTTTCGGAGATAAGGCCATGACTACCATGTGATTCCCAATCTACTTCCACCAAGTGCTCATTTCAGAAGCTAGCTTCATCTAGAATAAAAATAAACCATCGTATGTATTTATCTCATTAGATGTCCAAGTCCTGTATGTTTGGCAATTAATCCGACAAAGCGCCAGTCTGCAGGTCATTTCTTGCAACATGGAGTGAGGGTCCTTAGAGACTATCTCGTCTTCTAATTAGGGAGTTCTATCCATAGACTACTTGGGATCAAGACTAGAAAGGGTAAATGTATGTCTTCGTCACAGCCAACTTTGACAGGAGTGAACTATCGTAAATTTTCAAAACAAAATACAAGTCAATGCCCTTAAGCGGAATAGAGGCATTGATCAATTTTTAAAATCTAAAAATACTTGCTACTTAATGAAAGTCTTGACAAACGTTATTTGTAACTTAATAATCCTATCGATCAGCACGAATTCACATGCTCAATCAGGAAATGGAACGGTCAACTATGTTTCTCCAGTGATTGAGCGTGTTTGCAACACAGATGCTTCTTTCACCTTACATGTTGACTATACCACAACGATCCCCGGCCAGCAAGTAATGATTGATTTTGTAGGGCCCGAAGACGAGTCACAGCCTAGTGTCAATATTAGAACAACGATCTCGCCGTCTGCCCCTGAAAGCATGTCCAATGTACCGATGACTATCACTATACCAACAGCTTTACAACCTTTGAAATCGGGAATCTACAAGGCAAGACTATTTCTAAGACACACCTCACCAACGGGAGGAGGGGTCTTTTCTAGTACAACAGAAATCGACATTCCTGTGACTACCTGTGGAGAGCATCCCTATTTAATGGTGAAGGAAGACATGTATCCGACTTTGCGTCAAAAAGAATCAGCAGGGAAGCCTCTTTCCTACATTATTGGTGCTTCTTCAAGATGGAGTGATGTCGATCAACGCACAAGCCAGGCGCTTAACTATTGCATTATTGCCTACATTCTAGAGACTGATGAAACCATCAAAAGTAATATAAGGGCCAGAATCCTGGACATCCTAGATAAATGG
Source organism: uncultured Saprospiraceae bacterium (assembly GCA_964570435.1). Lineage (GTDB taxonomy): Bacteria > Bacteroidota > Bacteroidia > Chitinophagales > Saprospiraceae > Portibacter. Next base: position 2,006 of record CAZMYK010000276.1, read on the forward strand.
GAGACTGAAATTCCATTGCTTGACAGTGGAAGTCACGGCAGCTATGTTGCAGGAACTGGTACACAATTCAATGCCATCATAGCGCTTGATATTATACATGATTATATAACCCCTGCTGAATTAGCAGGAGCAGAAAGAATCTTAGCAATTGCAGCGGATTATTTCATAAATACAAGTGCTGCCTGGAAATTGTCTGGCTATGGCGTAAACACAATGTATGCGCTATACAATAGAAATCAAAGTGAAATTACTAGATGGAAAAGCGAATATAACAACTACTTGTTAGATTACTCCATTACAAATGATGGGTCATGGGGTCAGTCTCCTGGATATTTGTACGCAAGACTTCTAGGTGGAAGGATAGCGAAAACCACGACTCAGGATGCCTTGGAATTTACGGGAACAGAAAATTATTACAATAATCCGCAATTGATTGCAGCGTATAAGTGGGGTGCAACATTTGCCGTTACTCCATGGGGCGGACACACTAGGTTTGGTGATACAGGAAAAATTACGGATCAAATGGGTGCGACAGTCAGTCCACATTTTTCGCACAGATATGGTGATGATATTGCTTCATTGTATTATTGGAATATAAGGGACTCTGGCCCACCTTCGTTCTCTTCTGCGAATTGGGTCTTATTCTTGAATAAGCCGATCAGTGCACCTACTCCTAGCATGCCAAAATCTCTTTTGATGGAGCAATCGGGGGCTGCTCTATGGGATAAGAACGATTCACAAGAAGCCTTGCAAGGAGTCCTGTATTCATTAAGAAGGGATGATCCTGCTGTAGACCAGTTTGGCCATGATCTATTTGACGCCAATACTTTTGATATTGTTGGATATGGAGAACACATGGTAATGAACTCAGGAGTCGAATATGTTGGATTGAATGGCCAAGGTGGGAATTATCCAGGATATGCGCCAGATAATAAAAGGTGGAGCAGGGCTATTCTACATAACACAGTACTAATAGGAAATAAGACAGAACATGATCAAAGAGATGGTGGAGGTTTGATCGATGGTGTCATCGGTGGAAATATTGAATTTGGCACTACGACTTCAGGACCTGCAATTAGTAATGGAAGGCATGACAGAACGATGCACTTTATTCATCCCATTTCTGGTCAGTCAAATGGTTACTTTGTTATCCATGATGAAGTCACGCCAAATAGTGCTAATGATAAAGTGGATATCAATTTCCAGGTCAATACCAAAAGAAATGGAACGTCCACTGTTACTGCAAATCAAGAATATAGCGCTCCAATTGATGCAACTGTTGTAAATGGTAATGACCTGCAAGATAAGGTCACCTTATTTTTTGGATCTTCACCTAATATAAACATTGTTACTTCTTACAAGGGCAGCTTCGATGTGGGAAGTGCTGAATCAGATAATATAAGAGCGACATACAACCCTGCTGCTGATGGAGTCGTAAGAGCTACAACCATCATATTCCCTGAGGACGAGACCCACTCCAAACCTGCAATGCAGAAAATTTCGAGCAGTCAATTTGCAGGTGTGAAACTGTCTCATTCAAATACTTTTGTTGACCAATATCTTGGAGCTAGTCCTAGTGTCGAGAACTTACAAGAAGGGGTTTCTTTCAAAGCAAGTACAACTTTTTTCAGGAAGGATAATGGTATTACTATTGGGTATTCCTCTACGAATGCTACGAAGTTCTTAGATCCTGACATTGGTGGTTTTACGTCGAATCAACCCATCAGCATAGTAATGGAGGGTCTCACAGGACATCTCAATGTTCAGTCTAATACTGAAGTCACCTTTCACCGTGAGTTTCTGACAAAGGTGCAAATTAATGGGACCATAGTTAATCCAGCTAATAACTTTGCTGATGCTGTAACAATCAACTTGACTCCAGGTAGACATACCGTCGAATTGATTACAGAAGCAGAGTCGGCTAAGTATGTTGCCCCATTGGTGAAGGATGTGTGCAATAGTGATAATCCGATCACGCTTTACATAAATTACACCACCACAGCACCTGGTCAAAAAGTCATGATTGATCTTAAATATGGAGGCACCAACACCAATATTAAGAGAACTGTAATAAGTCCAAGTGTTCCTGAATCTAGAACCAATTTCCCAGTTAATATTGACATCCCAGCTGAATCTTATCCATTGCAAGATGGTGAATACAACGCATCTCTATTTGTAAGATCTAACAAATTTGAAGGAGGTGGGGTCTTTAGAGGTGGAGAAGATTCCACGCTTGATGTGATTCCGGGAGATTGCTGCTCTAACATAACATCTTTCATCGCGGGATCGTGGAGCAACGGAGCACCTGCAATGGGTAAAACCCTCATCCTCAATGAAGATTACAATACTGCAAATGGTAACTTATCTGCCTGCTCCTTGATCGTCAAACCGGGAGCCACACTCACTGTTGGTGCGGGAGAAAGTGTTACTGTTCAAAACGGCATCGATGTACAAGGAACCATGAATGTGGATAAGCAATCAAACGTCACCGTTGGATCCAATTAAGTTGCATTGTTGAGAAAGACTTCAACTTCAAATGTATAGTCACAAATTTCGCTTTGAATTATTTTTCTTAACTATGTAGAATGCGTCTTCCAGCTTTCCTAGTCTTCGCTATTTCGACACTGCTATGCATAGGATGTGGTGTGCAAAACAAATCGGTGCTTACAGGCACCTACGATGCAGAACCTTTTGAGCTCAAGGGCAAATTAGGCATGCTCAGCAGGGGACCCACTTGGGTAGAATGTGCGCAGGGTGTTTCATTCGATCCTGCCTATCCACTGGGGGACCAATTCAGCTTTACGATGGGATTTAAAGATCAAGACTTATATCCAGGATTTACTTCCCAGATTGGTAAAAACCTGCTACTTTCCAACGATAGTGAAATTGATGTTTTTTATATTCTAGGATATACGAATAAGGAAGTTGAAATAAAACAAGACAAGGCAGTAGCAGGAGACTATTTTATAGTGGATGAGGTGATTTTGAAAGTAAAGAAATTAAGGAGTTCATTTAAAGAACTGGAAAAAGCCATTCTTTTGAAAGGAAGAATGAGACTTCATTTTGACAATATTTTAATCAATTCCGAATTCGAACTACACTTGGCCCAATGTTATAAATGATTTTTGCAATCTTTTGTGAGTGATCACACTAAATTACGATGCTAAATTTCTTCACTAGGTTTCGTAGATCCTCAAGGACCTTTGGTCATTGGCAGAGACAAAGAAAAGCAACACTCATCTTACTACGCGATATTTACTTTCTGCCTTGGGAAAGATTATTCTTGTCGTTTTAGGAATTTTAATCGACGACAAATCAAGATTAGAAATATTGAAAGACTGCAAGAGAACTAGACCAAGACTATCTCCTTGCCCTAAAGCAAGATTTCGAGTCTAATCGGTTTCGAAAGTCGAATATTTCAATAAAAATAGCTTGTTCTATAGAGGCCAAAATTTCTGCGAGAACTAAGATTTATTGCTCGAATAGTACACCTAATTTTGGCTTTTGAAAATAGCTATTTGTTCGCTCCTTCATGTATCTTCGCAAAATTATCAAGGAGGAGTAAACTTATAGTTCAATTCCACGGTTTCCCTTATGTAACAATAGTAACTATTCTATGTCAGAAGTAATTAAACCCTATAAAGATTCGCAGGCAGGGAAGAAAGAGCAGGTCACTGAAATGTTTGATAATATTTCCGGTAACTATGACATCATGAATCGAGTAATCACCTTTGGAATGGACCAAGGTTGGCGAAAGAAGGTGCACCGCTTGGTCACAGAAAAGAAA
>CAZMYK010000277.1:0-5767 GCA_964570435.1 uncultured Saprospiraceae bacterium
TGCTTCTTGATCGTCATCATACAATTCCCGTGTGACATATATATCTGTCCAGCCATCACCATTGACATCCGCCATGAGGACGCCTGAAGACCAGCCTCCATTGTCTTGGATTCCAGCGGCCTGGCTTACTTCCTCGAAAGAAAGGTCACCCTTGTTAAGGTAGAGTTTGTCGGGAACTTGATTGCCTGCAAAGTACAAGTCTGGCAAGCCATCATTATTGATATCAGCAATTCCCACACCCGCGCCTCCATAAAAATTGGAGTATATCATGATATTGTGATCCTCAGTATCAGTCAGCTTATTGTTAAAGGAAATACCTGATTCTTCTGGACTAAGTAACGAGAATAAGGCCTCGCCATCTTTTTGGAATGCCGAAAGTGAACCTGTGGCCAGGACCACAAAATAACAAAGCAAAAAGCACCTAGTTACTATATTCATAGTAGCAATATATTGAATTTTGAACCTTTCGTAAAGTGATGAGCTGCTATTTCATATTCATACGCTTGACAATCTTTGATCTTTCCAAGATTCCGTGTCCAAGGTTCTCGCCTTTTATGACTACAAATCTTGCCTTATTATTGTTCATATAACTTAATATTGCCTGCAGATTGGTATTGTCAATCATTGGAAAATTGGGCTCAGTATAGGCCGGGGCTAGTTGTTCATCGGACAATTTTTCGATGTAGGCCTTAATAGCTGGTTCAGTTACTACTCCAAGCAGCTCGTCTTCTTCACTAAAAATCATAAAGTTCTTGGCCTCAGAGCGCTTATAGTATGCAAGAATTTCTTCCATTGGAGTTTCTGGCAAAAAGCGATGCCTGCTCATCAATCCTTCCAAGCTGGCATCATTTGAGGTCAGAAAATCTTCTTGCCTTGCCGAAACCTTCTCCCCACGGGCCATGACCATTACAAAGACCCCAATGATGCTGAGGGTATAGTAGGAAATAAAGAAACCTACAATGATGAAGCCAAGGGCAATAATGTAACCTATCCACGATGCAATGTCAGTGGACCTCCTCTTGCCTAACTTCATAGACAGCAAGGACCTTAGGATCCTACCACCGTCCATTGGAAAAGCGGGAATTAAATTGAATAGGAAGAGCAGTAAGTTGATGTATAGAACGAGACTTAGGTAGGCGCCCCAATTATCTAGATTACTTACACTTGAGTCTAGGTCGATTAGGACGGTTTTTCCACTTGCAAGCAAGACAAGTGCAATGACAAGACCGATTGCCACATTGACTAAGGGACCTGCTATGGCAATTAGAAATTCTTGGATGGGCTTATCAGGCAGGCGTTCCAATCGTGCAAGTCCCCCAATAGGCGATAGAATGATGTCTATGGTTTTTACTTTGAATCGCTTCGCCATCAGGGCATGCCCATATTCGTGAAGGGTAACGCAAAAAAACGAAACTGCAACAAGAACGAGGATGATGCCTATTTCTGGCCACTCGCGGTTCTTGCTTAGACCGAGTCCAATAACGAAAAGAAATATGAAGCTAAAAGTCCAATGAACCTTTAGGGGAATACCAGCGTACTTCCCCAGATTAAGTGAACCCTTAGTAAACATTAAAGTTCTTCGTATAATTTCCCTGAAAGGACGGCCCGCGAAATTACCAATTTCTGGATTTCAGATGTTCCTTCATAGATCTGCGTGATCTTTGCATCCCTCATCAGTCGTTCAACATGGTATTCCTTGACGAATCCATAACCACCATGAATCTGAACAGCCTCGACAGTCTGCTTCATTGCGGTCTCAGCGGCAAATAGCTTGGCCATGCTTGAAGCCATGTCATAGTTTTTTCCCTCATCTTTTAATCGTGCAGCATTGTAAACAAGGAGCCTAGCAGCTTGAATTTCAGTCGCCATGTCGGCTAACTTGAAAGCGATGGCTTGGTGCTTTGCAATCGGCTTGCCGAAGGCTTCCCTTTCAAGAGAATACTTCACAGCAAGCTCATAGGCACCCGCTGCGATTCCTAGAGCTTGGGCGGCAATTCCAATTCTTCCACCAGAAAGCACCTTCATGGCAAACTTGAATCCAAATCCATCTTCACCTATTCGGTTTTCTTTTGGAACTTTAACATTGTTGTACATTATGGTGTGGGTATCAGAACCTCGAATACCTAATTTATCCTCCTTTGCACCTATTTCCACGCCCTCATATTCCGTAGGAATAATAAGCGCATTGATTCCTCTATGGCCTTTATCGGCGTCGGTCTGGGCAATTACAAGGTGGACCTTCGAAGTCCCACCGTTCGTTATCCAGTTTTTAGTTCCATTGACCAAGTAGTGGTCACCCATATCGATCGCCGTAGTCCTCTGACTAGTAGCATCACTGCCCGCTTCGGGCTCAGATAGGCAGAAGGCACCAATGATTTTGCCTGATGCCAAGTCCCTTAAGTACTTTTGTTTTTGTTCTTCAGTTCCAAAAGTTTCAAGTCCCCAGCACACCAGGGAGTTGTTCACAGACATTGCTACAGAACAAGAATTGTCAATCTTGGAGATTTCCTCCATGGCAAGCACATAGGACATGGTGTCCATACCGCCTCCGCCATATTTTTCAGCAACCATCATTCCCATGAAACCCATTTCCCCCATGGCCTTGATCTGCTCGCTTGCAAAGGTCATATTTCGATCTCGATCTATCACGCCTGATAGGAGTTCTTGCTGGGCAAATTCTCGTGCTGCCTCTTGCACAGCTAGTTGTTCTTCTGTTAATTTTCCAATCATCTAATTGTATTTATCTATCACTTCCATTACTGAACGGAAAGCTACACATTTATCTTTATATCTATTCTGATGTTCTTTTTGGAGTTTTGGCGCATGACTACCTTGATATTCTTGAAGCTTCATCATGCTTTCACACGTGTATTGCACGGTGTACATAGATCCTTCATCATCATCTACAAAGAGGACCTTATTGAACTTGCTTTCTAAGAAGCAATTAGTATTCATTACATCAGGAATATGTTGCTCTTGCATCCATTGCCTCCATTCTACTTCGGCTGATTTGTCCACTTTAATTGTAACGTTGTATACGATATTCAGTTCATTCATAAGATTGCTTCAAGACCTCTTGTTTAGTCAGTAGGTTCCAAGTTTTCAAATTAGTAGATAGAAAGGGCCTAAATTCTAAGCCAGAAATGTATTCACCAAAGTGACATTAGTAGCTAACTTCCTTGGGCTGCAAATATACAGTTTTGGACTAAGATTCAACTTAATTCTTCCCTACTTTTGATGGTCCATTGTGGATAGGACCCTTCGACAGACAAACAGTTTTCTTCTTATTTGCTAGTTGGTGAATTAGGGTATTTCAAAACTTAACAGAGTATTGAGGTAGGCAATGATTTTGCATCTCTAAATTTTGATTATTTTTGTCGTCCTTAAATTTCAGAATATAAAAACTACACAACATATGAGTGATCAGAAAATTATCTACACTAAGACCGACGAAGCTCCATTTTTAGCTACGCATTCTTTCCTTCCTATTGTCGAGGCATTCGCTGGTTCTGCTGGTGTTAAGATGGAAACTAGAGATATTTCACTTGCGGCAAGGATCCTTGCAGTTTTTCCTGATTACTTAAGTGATGACCAGAAAGTAAGCGATGACTTAAGCTACCTTGGTGATCTAGCAAAGAAACCAGAGGCAAACATCATTAAGTTGCCCAATATAAGTGCTTCAGTCCCTCAGCTTATTGCAGCTATTGAAGAATTGCAAGCCGACGGATTTGCCATTCCAGATTTTCCTGAAGAGCCTAAGAGTGCTGAAGAAAAAGAAATAAGAGCACGATACAATAAGATCAAGGGTAGCGCAGTGAATCCGGTCCTGCGGGAAGGAAACTCTGATCGTAGAGCACCAAAGCCAGTTAAGGCCTATGCCAGAAAGCACCCACACAGGATGGGAAAGTGGACAGCGGATTCGAAGTCACATGTTGCTACAATGTCAGCGGGTGACTTTAGATCGAATGAAAAGTCACATACCTTTTCTGAGGCCACTTCAGTTAAAATCCAACACCTTTCTGCTTCAGGTGAAGTGACAGTACTAAAGGAAGGAATTGCGATCCAAGCAGGTGAGATCATGGATTCGACCTTTATGAGTAAGAAGGCTCTGGTAGCCTTCCTTGAGCAGCAAGTGAAGGATGCCAAGGATGCTGGAGTTTTGTTTTCGCTCCACATGAAGGCGACCATGATGAAGGTTTCAGACCCGATTATTTTCGGACATGCAGTTAAGGTTTTCTTCGCCAATGTCTTTGAGAAACACAGTGAAACTTTTGATGATCTTGGTGTAGATGTCAATAATGGCTTTGGGGACCTACTTGCAAAGCTAGATGAGCTTCCTGCTGAAAAGAAATCTGAGATCGAGTCAGACATTGCTGCGGCCTACGCTTCTGGTCCGGACCTTGCAATGGTCAACTCTGATAAGGGCATCACGAACCTCCACGTTCCATCTGACGTTATCATAGACGCTTCGATGCCGGCAATGATTAGAACCTCAGGTCAAATGTGGGACAAGGATGGAAATACACAAGATGCCAAGGCTGTTATTCCTGATAGCTCATACGCAGCGATCTATCAAGAGACCATTGATTTCTGCAAGAAGAATGGTGCCTTCGATCCGACGACCATGGGATCTGTTCCAAATGTAGGTTTGATGGCACAGAAGGCGGAAGAATATGGATCTCACGATAAGACGTTCGAAATTGCTGGAGCTGGGAGTGTCCAAGTTGTGGATGCAGGAGGTGCAGTGATTATGGATCATGAGGTTGAAGCTGGAGATATTTGGAGGGCTTGTCAAGTGAAGGATGCGCCTGTACAAGACTGGGTTAAACTGGCTGTAAGAAGGTCTCGAGAATCATCCACACCTATCGTTTTTTGGTTAAATGCGGACAGGGCTCATGATGCTGAATTGATTAAGAAGGTTGACCTCTACTTGAAAGATCACGATACCGATGGCTTAGAAATTCATACCATGTCTCCGGCTGCGGCGACTAGATTTTCGTTAGAAAGAATAAAGAAGGGAGAGGATACAATTTCTGTAACAGGAAATGTGCTAAGAGATTATAATACGGATCTCTTTCCCATCCTTGAGGTTGGCACATCTGCAAAGATGCTATCCATAGTACCACTAATGAATGGAGGTGGACTTTTTGAAACTGGGGCAGGTGGATCAGCACCTAAGCATGTTCAGCAATTTGTTGGCGAAGGTCACCTAAGGTGGGATTCTTTGGGCGAATTTCTCGCACTTGCAGTCTCGCTCGACCATTTGGGAAAGAACTTTGACAATAAAGGAGCGGTGGTCCTCGGTGAGGCCTTGGACAAGGCAACTGCTGAATTCCTACAGAATGATAAGTCGCCATCTAGGAAGGTCAACGAATTAGACAATAGGGGCAGCCACTATTGGCTTGCATTATACTGGGCCGAGGCCTTAGCGGAGCAAGGTGGTGATGCTGAACTGGCTGCTAAGTTTGCGAGTGTCGCCGCTAGCTTGAAGGAAAATCAAGAAACCATCCTACAAGAATTGATCGATGTTCAAGGAAGTCCAGTAGATATTGGAGGCTACTATTCTCCAGATGTTGATTTGGTAAATCAAGCGATGAGGGCAAGCTCGACTCTGAAAGCTATACTTGCGGATATTTAGGCCTAGGCTTTTTCTTTTCTAGGTAAATGGCTTTCAAATTAAATATTGACTTGGACTTTTAAAACTTGACATTTTAGGTATTCTCAATCGACGATCGATGCAAGATAATCTCTATGAAAAGGCTAAGTC
>CAZMYK010000278.1:0-5690 GCA_964570435.1 uncultured Saprospiraceae bacterium
TTATAAGTACTTGAAGACTTAAATTTCTTTCATCTAAATTGTTAGAGAGTTGATTTGAAAGTGCGGCATTATAAACATCAGAACCAAAAGGTTTTTTGATTTCTTTAAATGCCAATGAATAATTTTTTGATGCTCTATCAAAATCACCATCACAAACAGCAATTTCAGCTTCATTAGTTAGAATGTGATATTTGGTAATTGCTTCATTATTGCAGGTGCATTTCGTTAATTCAGGGATAGCAGAATTTTCAGACCTAATATTCGTCTCATTACTGTTTTTGCAACTTACTTGAAACGTGAGAATAATTATAATGAATGCAATTCTCATTTTTAAAATTTTATGGTGAATAATGGTCTCGTGTATTCGGCGTTGCCAGCTTCTGCTGACGGTTATTCGGAGGTTGCGCCTCCGAAAATACTCCATCACCAATTAGTTCTTCGGAGGTTGCACCTCCGAACTCAAACTTACAAATCCACAAACATATCCCTCCAACGAAGCATATTTTATCTTCTCTAAAGTTACTAAGTCTCGTGAACTTCCCACATAGTCAGCATTGCTGCTGTAGATATAGTCTTCTGCCCGAGCCACTATATCTGACTTGACAGGATTGGTTCTGAATGTACTTTATTTTCCGCTATGTGAATTTGGGTGCAAAGCATAGTTTAGGATGACTATCATGACGCCATACTTGGTATTGATGTGCCTTATTTAGCTTTTCGAAAAGGTTTTCAGGACGAATAAGATCCAATCACTCCTACTTTCCTTCTTGCTACTTTCAAACCACTTGATAATTTCACTGGCAGTATGGCGCTTGAAATCTCCAATAATGTTAGAAAGTCCAGTGGAATCTTCACTAGCACTTACCAAGCGGTGAAGGTGGCTTTCCATGATCACATAGCCTGGACTTTAAGCTCCTTATTCTTAATGCAGAATCTTAATAAGCCAATGATGATGTCATTGGCCCCCTTTCTTGTAAAGATATCGACCCAACCAACGACAGTAAAGGCGATGAAGTGAGCGTGGTATTGGTTACGAATTTTATAGCCTGGCATTCTAAAAGACTTTCTATTTCTTAATGTCTCGGAATCGCCAACATTATCAATATTTTGATCACAAACCCATTTTTAAACAAACTAGAGATCAAGCTTAATTGGCCGAACTTTGGGGAGTACTTTATGGAGCGGACGCAGCAATAGCGAGTCTAATCTCATATCACTTGTTATCTACCGTATTTAGCTTTTATCTTTTATACTAACTATTTTGCCCTTGTCAAATTCGAATTGTGACTCACCTTTCAATTCTAGTGTATCTCCTTTCTTTAACCCATTTGGTAAGTCAATATTCAAAATTGCATTGTAGTCTATTTTAATGGTGACTTTTGTTTCATTAAATTCCCAAGATTCGATTGTTTGTGTCCTTTGATTGAAGTATTGTTTTGCAGTTTCAGCTTGCTTTTTAAATTCTTCGATTCCTTCGGTTTTTAAATCAACTTTCCCATTTGATATATTTTCGAATATTACTTCTTGATGAAGGTCTTTTGTCATGTTATCAATTTCAAAGTTGTTATATGACTTAATATAGTTTTCGATTATTTTCTTTTGTTCGCTCTTCATGTTATTATTACTTTCACAGCTGTGTAGTATGGCTAAAATTAATATGATGCTCAAATATTTCATTTTATACTGACTAACGATGGCTAACTCATTCATTTTCAATACCCAATTTTTTTGGCTTGGTATTTAAATTCAAGATAGGCAAAGGTTAGCAAAGACGTTTTATCGGCTTAGGAGAAATTCTGAGATTCTAAACTATGCAATTCTCTCCAGCCGAGTCTGGGTAACGGTCCACAACTACTTACGCCTACTCTATTTTAATATCACTTTATTCTTTTTCGGTTAGTGAAATCAAATTTCCATCTGGATCTTTGAACCAGGCAATCTTAGCACCACTAGGAGAGGTCCATATTCCCAAGTCATCCTGAGAAAGAGACGAATAGGTCTCAAAGTCCAAGCCCTTTTGAAGCAAAGTTTTAACTTGGTAATCAATATCCACAACTCTAAAACCCAACACTGTAAATGGCTGTGGTGTGAATTGATCGACAGTAGTAATTCTCAGAGCTACTCCGCCACCTTCAAGTTCTATCGCATAAGCATCTTGGGACACCAATTTAAGCCCTAAAATATTCATATAAAACTGCTTTGAAACCTCTTGGTCTGTTGTGGGGAGAAAGGCGGTGATTGTTGCTTGTGCTAACATAAATATTGATTACTTGGTCAGTTATCCACCTAGGATGTTATCCAATTTGCTAAGAAAACCCTTCCCTAAGTTAGACTTTTCTGGGTCACTTTAAGCCTCTTATAAGCTTTGTCCACAAAAGCCACCCGCCTTCAGATAGCAATCTCTCAAACCTCCATCAAGCAACCCTTATTGCACATCAACTCCTCTTAGAAACTCTAATTGCTGCAGACGGCTATCATCTAGCGGACCGTCAATAATACGAAGATAGTGATTTAAGGCCATGTCTAGCGAAACGTCTTCAAAGCCTTGATCTCGAATGGCATGCAAACACTTCATAAGCTTGAAGGCATCGAAAAATTGGAAGTACCTCTTCTTAAAGCTCTCAAAAGAAGCTGTATTCTTCCGAATCAATAACACCTGATCTTCAAAAGCAATAGAATCTAGGTAATTTCTCAGGGCCGGATCTACCTCCAAAGTTCTTCCTTCAAATATAGATGCTATATCATCGACCAAGGGCCTTAGCATTTCGAAAGACTTGGGATGGTAGGTTTCACAGCTTCCACGATCTGTAATGCTTCCCACTGCCTTGCCGGTACCAAAAGGCACCCGATCAGAAATGCGGCCACTTGGAAACACAGTGGTATTGGTCAAATTACCACACTTCCTATTCTTTATAAACTTGTGAAGGAAGTAAAAATCCTCCCCTGCCCTTCTGGTATTCATACCACCCACAGCTGCATAAGCCTCGGCCCTAACAACCATGGCGCTTCCAACTGTCTGAAAGGCAAACGGCAGTCCCAGAACTTTTTGCATCCCGATAAAGTATCTTAAGTGTAGCTCGTAGTCAATAATTGCCTCACTGCTAAGTTCATGCTCAAAGTGGATGCTAGCCGCATCCAAGGATGGATTCGCAAGGAAGTAATCCCAGATATGGATTAAGTAGTCTTGCTGTACCGTACAATCAGCATCTAGATTGACAATCAAGCCACGATTCCCTAGCTGTGACAATCTAAATAGCGCTTCATCCATCAAGACTTTTCGAGCCTGCCCTACTCCACTCTTGGCAAGCTCTAGTTCTATATTGCTAATCAAGTGAAAGCGAATAGGAAGGGATTTACCATCAGAAATAAATTTTTCACAATCCACAATGGACTGCAAATTGGCCGCTCGGGCAGCTTCATCGTCGCCCTTCGAACCATTGACATATACGATAACCTCTACACCACAAGGGGCCTGCAAACATTGCTTTAGAGATTCAAGGGTCTTTCTCAATTCTACCTCCTTGTAGGCCGGAATTACAACGATCATCTGCAAGTTCTCAGCAGGAGCGGCACTAAGCAGGGGATCTACTTTTCCTTGTTTATGAAGATATTGCTTAATCAACTTCATTCACTTACATTTGCAGCTTACGACCATACGATGCCAAATGTACTGATAGAAACCCAATATTTTCCGACGATTGCTTTTTTCGCCATCGCTTTGCAAGCCGAGGGAATCATCTTGGACCAACATGAGAACTATCACAAAGGCAGCTACCGAAATCGAGCCCACATTTTAAGCTCTCAAGGGCCCTTGGTACTAAGTGTGCCTCTCGAAAGCGGGAAAAACAGTCAAACCAATATCAAGGATGTAAGGATAGAGCATTCTGATAACTGGCAAACAAAGCATCTTCGGTCTATTGAGGCTTGCTATGGAAAGTCTCCCTACTATGACTACTACATCCATCACTTTAGATCCTTTTTTGAGGAAGGATATGACCGCCTATTTGAATTGAACAAGGCCATTATTGACACTTGCATGAAAGTGCTAGGGATTGAAAAAGAGCTGATCTTAAGCACCGAATTCACAAGCAAGTCGAATGAATACATTGACCTAAAAAGAGACCTCATCAGCCCAAAGAAGAAAGAATGGTCTCGACTAGAGCCCCACTTTTGCTTCCCCAGTTATGACCAAGTATTTTCTGACGAAGTGCCATTTGCACCGAATTTAAGTATATTAGATTTAATATTTTGCTACGGTCCTGAAGCCCGACGGTACCTAGCATCGACGATAAAGAGAAGATGAAAGAACACATAGATCAGCAAGCGAATTCCATCAAGAATAAACTTCAAGATGTATTTCACGGACTCAATGAAGTTGTAGAGGAGATCAACAACGAAGAACTTAGGATCACAGCAGAAGAAGTATCGCGGAGCATTCATGAACCCTATATGTTTGTCATCGTAGGAGAGGTCAAGGCAGGAAAGAGCAGCTTCATCAACGCTCTTTTGGGTTCAGGCAAGGAGATATGTAAGGTCGCTCCCTCCCCTATGACTGACACGATCCAACAAATTACCTATGGGGAAGATCGCACAGAAATGATCAATCCCTTCCTAAAGAAGATCTACCAGCCTGTGGAAATACTCAAGGAAATTAGTATCGTTGATACTCCAGGTACCAATACCATCGTAGACCACCACCAAGAAATTACAGAACGATTTATCCCGTCTTCAGATTTAATTGTCTTCGTATTCGAAGCAAAAAACCCGTACAGGCAATCCTCTTGGGAGTTCTTTGACTTCATTAATGAAGAATGGCATAAGAAGATCATCTTCATACTCCAGCAAAAAGATCTTATGCCTGTCGATGATCTCAACATCAATATCAATGGGGTCAAGGCACAGGCTGAGAAAAAAGGAATCGCTGACCCCAGAGTTTATGCAGTATCCGCCAAGGATGAACTAGAAGGGAGGCTGGATTCATCTGGATTTAAAGACCTCCGCTTATTCTTGGAAGACAACATCACCGGTGGTCGGACTCCCTATCTGAAATTGTTGAGTTCGATTAATTCTGGGCAGCAAATATTAGCCAGAATATCAACAGGAATTAAGGACCGCAAAGAACAATACGAGTTGGACAAGGCCTTTCGGGAAGAAATCAAAGAAACCCTTAATCAACAGGAACAAAAATCGATTAAGCAGGTCGATAACCTCGTCGAAAATCTGCTTAACGCCTATGACAAGGTGACCTTAAAAAAGACTAATGAACTGAATTCAGGGCTTTCCTTTCTTCCGATGATCAAGCGCTCATTCGGCTCTGTGGTAGGAAGCCAAAAGTCCGTTAAGATATGGCTGGAAGAATTACAAAATGACTTAGAAAAAGGATTAAACAAACACCTCAAAGACAAACTCCAAGAGGGAGTGGTCGACATTGCAGATAGCATCCAGAATATGGCTAAAATTGTCGATCTAAAAATTAAGAGTAGCACAACCGTGTTAAAGGACAATCATGAAATTTTCAGTGACATAGCAGAAAGAAGAGCAAATGTACTCAAGGACCTGCAAGAGGCCTTCTCTTCCTTCTTAAGTAGGTCTGAAAACTACTACGATGAGCAGATCATGGGAAACAGCAATATTACCCCCAACCTTGCAGCAGGTGGCGGAATTGCAGTGGTGGGTGTGATCCTAACAAC
>CAZMYK010000279.1:0-5670 GCA_964570435.1 uncultured Saprospiraceae bacterium
TTTCTAATTTGACCTTAATCAATATGTAAGCCGTAGTGAGCCAAATGAACAAATTGCCAAAGTCCAAAAGGCGCCAAACAATGATACCGAGATTTCTGACATAGTCCTTAAGTCCCACTATATTAAAACTTTCTTGCCACGGCGATTCCTCATGAAAACCAAGCCAGCTATTTTTAAAATAGTGAGCAAGCAAAAATGAGGAGGCACCTATCGCAGCGGCGAGGTACTTGACTACTAAAGTCCACTTGAATGGCTTTCTTGCGATAAGCAAATAAGTGACTTCCGCTATTCCCACGGCTGCTACAGTCATCATACCTCTCATGCTCAAGAGGGCTAAGCATAAGCCAGATATGGCAAAGAAGATGTAGTGCTTGCGCAGTAGTGAATTAACAGCCAATAGCAAGAGGAAGCATAAGACATTGTCGGGGCTAACCAAAATAGAATGTCCTAGGAAAATCGGGTTGCAAAACAAGACTAAGGGGAAGTAAAAAGCACCATGCTCCCCCAACAACCATTGGCCTAAGCGATGCGCCTGATAAACAAATCCCACTACAAATAGACCATTAAAAATATGGCTAGCAAGCAATGATTTTCCAAAAATCGTCCAAAAAAGTGCTAAAAACATCCCATAAAAGGGCGGGTGACCACTATTAATTTCCTCGGGAAGGAAGAAGAATTGGAACTGATTATCGTAGAAAAAATGGGCCTGCTTAGAAGCCAACTGGATGGTGTCCCAAAAAAAGATCTTACCGCTGGTAGCAAGGATTAAGATGATCCAAAGAAATGGTACAATTAGATTACGCTTCCACACTTACCTCCTGGTATTTACCCTTCTTTGCTTCTAGTGCTGCCTTAACAAAGGAAATAAATAGGGGATGTGGATTCTCAACTGTACTTTTCAATTCAGGGTGAAACTGAACACCCAAGAAGAATGGGTGATCCACTAATTCCACGATCTCAACTAATCCTGTCTTAGGGTTAATACCAGTTGGCTTAAGTCCGGCCTTTTGGAAGGCTTCAGTGTATTTTCCATTTACTTCATATCTATGACGGTGTCTTTCTTCAATCATTTCCCTTCCATAAGCTTGGAAGGCGATGCTGTCCTTGTTAAGAACACATTTGTAAGCGCCCAAGCGCATAGTTCCTCCCTTGTTGGTAATATCTTTCTGATCCTCCATTAGGTCGATGACCTTATTGGTGCTCATCGGATTCACCTCTGAGGAGGACGCGTCGTCAATTCCCATAACATTGCGGTGAAATTCTACTACGGCACATTGCATTCCAAGGCAAATTCCAAAGAATGGAATTTTCTCTTCTCTGATTACCTTGATTGCACGTAACTTCCCCTCGATTCCTCTCTCACCAAAACCAGGTGCAACTAGAACCCCATGAAGGTCTCTTAGCTTCTCAGCAGGGTCCTTTCCATTTTCCAAACTCTCACTATGGATTGAAACCACCTTCACCTTGCATTCATTCTCTGCCCCCGCATGCACAAAGGACTCGTAAATCGACTTATAGGCATCAGGTAGCTCATTGTACTTTCCTACAAGACCAATCTTCACTTCGTGTGTAGGATTCTTAAGACGTCCTAGGAAGGCCTTCCACTTGCTAAGGTCTGGTTCACCGTCATAGGAAAGACCCAATTTTCTTAGTGTAATTTCATCTAACTTCTCTTTTAGCATAAGAAGTGGGACGTCATAGATTGTTTCTGCATCAATTGCTTCAATCACAGAACTTTCTTCCACATTGCAAAACAAGGCTAATTTACGTTTGATATCATCGTTTAGGGAGTGTTCCGTTCTGCATACGAGGATATCAGGTTGAATTCCAGTCTGCAGTAGTTCTTTAACTGAGTGTTGTGTAGGTTTGGTTTTCAGCTCCTTAGCTGCGCTTAGGTAGGGAATTAGGGTAAGATGTATGTTCAGACAATTCTCCTTACCAAGCTCCATCCTAAGCTGGCGAAGTGCTTCTAAATAAGGAAGTGATTCAATATCTCCTACAGTTCCCCCAATCTCAGTAATGATGATATCATAGTTTCCCTGAGTTTCCAGGAGTTTTACCCTTCTTTTTATCTCATCCGTTATATGTGGAATCACTTGCACCGTTTTTCCCAGATACTCCCCTTTTCTTTCCTTGTTGATAACGGTCTGATAGATTGACCCAGTGGTCACATTATTCGCTTGCGAAGTCGCTCTATTGAGGAATCTTTCATAGTGTCCTAGGTCCAGGTCAGTTTCTGCACCATCATCGGTCACATAGCACTCTCCATGTTCGTAAGGGTTAAGAGTTCCAGGATCAACATTAATATAGGGGTCAAATTTCTGAATAGTACCCGTAAAACCTCTTGCTTGGAGTAATTTGGCAAGGGATGCTGCAATGATTCCCTTTCCCAATGAAGATGTGACGCCGCCCGTAACGAATATATACTTAGCCATAATAATTATTAATAATACGATGATTACATTACGGGATACAAAGGTAATTTTTCTTGCCCATCTTAGCGTAATAAGTTAGTAAGAATTTTAATTTTGACCTAATGAAGGTGAAAGACTTAATTATCTATCCGATCAAATCACTTGGTGGAGTAAGCGTTCAGTCGGCGACCTGTGAAGAACAAGGATTTAGATATGATCGTAGGATGATGCTCGTAGATGAGGAAGGAAACTTTCTGACTCAAAGGACCTTTCCACGACTTGCATTGTTGTCTTCATCATTTTCTCAGAGTGGTTTTTTGATCACGCACAAGAATCAGCCAGAACTTTCTATTGAAGTCCCATTTGAACCCGTACTTGGAGAGAAAATCGGCGTGAAGGTTTGGAAACACATCTTTGAGGCAAGGAAGATTGACTCCCTCCAAAGCTGGTTCAGCGACTACCTTGGCTCCAAGGTTAAGCTAGTAAAAATGACGGCTGAGAGTGTTCGCTATAAGTCACTCACTAAGGCTCCCTCTCGAACCAAGCTTAGTCTAGCTGACGGTTATCCCTACTTAGTCATTTCAGAATCATCCCTAGCAGACCTTAATGAAAGATTGGAAGTTCCTGTTTCTATGGATAGATTCCGTCCCAATATAGTTCTCGGAGAAACGGAAGAAGCCTACTCAGAAGAAAAGCTTGACAAGATTTCAATCGGTGATTTACCATTTAGGATGATTAAAGGTTGCGTAAGATGTAATATGATTACTATTGATCAAAAAACGGGAAAAAAACTAGTGGAACCTCTGAAAACATTGTCTACTTATAAAAGGGAGGGCAATAATGTTTACTTCGGAATGAATGCTGTCAGTCTCTCGGAAGGTCAAATTTCTACCGGTGACATTGTAAGCAAAATTTGATTACCTTTACACATATTATTATTTTTTAATATTTAACGCAATGAAATTAAAGAATATACTAGTAGTGCTTGCTATTTTTGCAGGTATCTCTTCTAGCCAAGCACAAAAGGTCTACCTATGGTTTGATACGGGAATAAAGGGTTCTTATGGACCTAATATGATGGTAAATGCCGACATTTTAAATGGCTTTAATTATACACCTAAGATCAATGGTTCATATTCCTTTGGTGCTAAATTTGGTGTCAACTTCGGTGAATACTATGCCATAACCCTTGACGGAATGTATTCTCAATTCAAGCAGCAGTTTGTGTACAAACCAGACCAAAGCACTCAGAATCTATTAAATGAATACAGATGGAATGCTATTGACATCTACCCTTTGTTCAGATATAACAGGTCAATTAACTACGTAGAGATAGGACCTCGCATTTCACTACTTCAAAGCGCAAAGCAATCTAACAACACCTCAGGCTTCACTGATATTACCGGTGACTTCGAGGACCTAAGCTACTCGGCAATCCTTGGATTCGGATGGTATGCAGCTGGTGATGATGCCTTCACAGCAATTATAGGAGTTAGGCTAGGTTATACCCTACTTGACTTTGTATCTGCTGAGGGTGAGGCCAACAATCAGATTGACCTTGGCCTAGTAGAGGGAAGCGCAAGCACTAATCCTGCATTTGTACACTTAGTCTTCGAACTTAATTGGGGTCTAGGATACTACGCAAAAACTGTCTGTGGTGGAAGAGCCCGGTTTTTCCGCTTTTAGAGCAAAGGAGGAACTTTCTGGACTACATTTTGTTTTCTACATTAGTGGAAATAAAGAAATCATATCGACCAGTTTCATGCGACTTCATTGATCAAGTTGAAATTCTAGCACTGCGTAAGAAAAGTGTACGAATTACTTATTCTGATAGCAACGATGTATCTCAGATCAGCGACGTAATTGCTACCTGGTACACAAAGGAAAAGGTCGAGTACTTGCAAACCACAAGTGGAATTCATATTAGGATGGATGACATCATTGACATCGATGGGCTGACCAACGAAGGAACATGTCATGTTTTTGTTTAAGCATGCTTCCTTAGACAGGTTTGTTTCTTAGTAAGGAGTCCAAAGCCAGTGCAAATTGCCTTTTTTGCAAGCTTCTACAGTGAAGGATCAACCGTTCGAAAAGATACAATCGTAACTGCCTCACCCCACATATGCATACTCATTGCATCTGAAATCTTTGCCTTACACTCAACACGGTGACCATCGAACTTTAGTTGTTCTGGCATAGGAAGTGGTAAGTATTCCTTACCATTATCTGCAATGATGCCCCAAAATCCCATCCCAATATCCATGTACTTTACTTTTCCCGTGATTTTGAAACTCATACTCTTGAACGATTTTGCTTTAGAAGTTTTTGAATGGTGTGATTCAGGTTCTTAATTAGGTTTGATTGCTCGTTGATTGTACTTCGTAAGGTCTCTACCTCCTCTCCAAATCCATTTCTGATATTTGATGGTGATGGCATGAACGGGCTAATTTTTACTTTTACATACCATATTTCTATCACGTCATTTATTGCCATTTCTCTATCCTCGTAGTAGTTATTGTCTGAAACCAGGGTAATCGAAGACTGACTTTCGATATTATTTTTCACCCGCTTAACAAGAACGTCATTTCTAGTCACAAGAACATAGACATAGTCATTTTTTAAGGATGATGCCCATTGATCTTGGTCTATATATCTGCAAACAATCTTTTCACCTTCGAACAACGTTGGCTCCATGCTATCTCCTGAAACTGAAAAAGAACGAAAGGTGCCTCTGCTTTGAGCAAACTCAGGGAGGCTGTAGGTTTCTAATTCACTAAAGAATTCAGGATCCATAATCAAGTCTCCATATCCGGCCTGCGCAGGAACTGGGACATGGACAATCTTCTCATCTTGACTATTGTCGGTGACAACAGTAAGAACATAGTCCTTTGGCGACTTGTCATTCATAAATATATCCCCTTCACCAGAAAATAGAAAGTTGGGATTCAGTTGGTAGCGTTCGATTGCCTTCCTTAGAACTTCAAGAGTCACATCCCTCCTACCCTTCACTATTTCGCTTAAACTTTGCGGCAGGTAATCAAGCGAAAGAGCGAATTGCCTACTTGAACGCATCAAGTTCATAGCTAAAATTCGATCATGGCATTTTATAAAACGCTGTGTTACAACACTATTCATATTAATAAATCTTATAATCCCAAAAATAGGAAAATAATATATATAAATAATGAATAATATGTTTTATTTCAACAAATTGATGACAAACTTCTGCTCCGCTTGACTCCGTGGTCCTTAATCT
>CAZMYK010000280.1:0-5653 GCA_964570435.1 uncultured Saprospiraceae bacterium
AATGAATTCAATCCCACTCTTGATATACAAGAGGGATCATATAGGGTGAGTATTACCACAGGCAATGGATGCCTCTACATCGAGGAACAATTTATCAGAACCGTGACTGTACCAGATATCTTGGGCGTAGAAGTATCCGAAGAGGGACCCTGTCTAGACCCTTCTACCTCTATTAATATTATACCATCACTTTCTTCATCAGCTGACGTCTTGTATGAATGGGTAGGGCCTAACATCACATCTACTAGCTCCTCTCTATTCTTACCTTCATATACAGAACTCGACCAAGGAGTCTACAGTGTGAAAGTACAGACAGGTGCTTGTGAATCAGATGTATTTACATTTCCCTTAAGCTATATCATAAGTCCAGATCAACCTATTCTGGATACAGATCCAATCGCCTGCATAGGTGACGCAATCTTTCTTGGGACTGACGAATATGATTCAGACGCTGTGTACCAGTGGACAACTCCAAGTGGAATCTTAGAGACTAATGTTAATGAATTGATACTAGAAAATGTAAGTCCAGAGCTTTCGGGCAATTATAGCGTCCAAGTTACCATCGGAGAATGTACGTCAATGATGAGTGAAGTCGTAGATATCACTGTCAATGAGAATATATTTGTTCCTAAT
Organism: uncultured Saprospiraceae bacterium; assembly: GCA_964570435.1. Classification (GTDB taxonomy): domain Bacteria; phylum Bacteroidota; class Bacteroidia; order Chitinophagales; family Saprospiraceae; genus Portibacter. The sequence goes on from CAZMYK010000280.1 coordinate 634, forward strand.
ATTATTGCGGAGGGAGAAGAATGCCTCGAGTCTAGCTACTTGCTTGCAGCAGATCTTAGTGCCGATCTCGAGCTTGAATGGGAATTACCTGACGGTAGCTTCATCATAGCAGACACTCTAAATTTTGTATTAGCTGAAGCTGATGCAGGCAATTATAGAGTAAGATCGCTTGCCAATGGATGTCCATCTGATTGGTCATCGATTAGTAATATTGATGTCGCAGACCCTCGGATTGGGCTAACCCTTGCTACAGACTTCCTGTTCAGCTGTAATAATGATAATTCAGGTTTGGAATTCTGTGTTGAAAGTACAAGTGGACTAGTTGGGGTGTCGTATAAATGGTTCTATCAGGGTCAGGAACTTGGAGAGTCATCTTCTGACTGCTATCAAGTCGAGGACCCCAGCGTATTCGCTTTTGGACTCAATGAAATAGAACTAATGGTCGTCTACAATGGCTGTGAAGTCCCTTTTGCAGAACCCTTATTGTTAGAAATAGAAAATGTTCGTGACATCGATTTCACAGCTGGTGCGGACCAATTGTTCTGTGTAGGAGATGGTCTCATCATGAATGCTGACGAGGTGAACACGAGTAAGCTTTCTGCCTTCTGGTCTGTGTCCAGTGGAGTAGAAGTTGATGATCCTAGTGACCCAATGGCTACTATTACTGTTTTAGAAGACCTAGATTCAACATTTGCAATTTGGAATGTAGAACATATCGAATGTGGTGTAGTATATCAAGACACCGCAGTTTTGAGACAGAAAGTAAAACCACTACCTGTTTCAGACACTATCATTGTGGACGATAATCAGGTGAGTTTTAGCCCCTTAGAAAACGATATATTGATAGAAGGAAATACTTATCAAATAAGCGAAGTTTCCAGACCCAGGTGGGGAGAAGTTAGTATATCTGGAACCGCTATCACATACAAGGCTGATCCTAAGTTTATTGGAGGACCTATTTCATTTACCTACATCGTCTGCGATGACGCTTGTGAAACCTTATGTAATGAAGGAGAAATTTTTCTCTCCTACAATGCAGAATCTTGCAAGGGAAATAATGTTCTGACCCCTAACAATGACGGAGCCAATGACAAATTCGTACTACCATGTATAGAGTCTCAGGGCCTACCAGAAAGTCGCCTAGTCATCCTTAACGAGGTTGGAAACAAGGTCTTTGAGCAGTCTCCTTATGACAATTCATGGGACGGTACATTCAATGGTGAACCTCTTGCTGAAGGCACCTATTACTACATTTTCCGTAGGGATAACGACGCAAGTGTTATCCAGGGATTCATCGCAATAGAAAGATAAAATGAAAAATATACTACTCACCATTTCGCTTTTCTTTTTGTGTCAGTGTCTAAGCGCTCAACTTGAGCTACCTTACACATCATCGATCCTCCATGGCAATTTCATCAACCCTGCCCACGTAGAAAGAGATAGCGTGATGCATTTCTCATTTATGAATCGGGAGCAATGGAACGGGGCAATTGGAGCTCCAAGCACGCAGGTACTAGGAGCTTTGTTTCCGCTTGATGACAACAGTAAATTAGGTGGCAATATTTTTAGAAATAACTCAGGTGTGCAGAATAGATTCACCCTTGACCTCAATTATAGCTACCTTCTAAGGTTGAATCAGGCCAAACTCAGATTTGGAATCCTAGCTTCCTTCCAACAAGGTCGAAAAGACTTTACAAAGCAGAGTGTCTTACTACTAGACCCTTTAGATTCGGATCCCCTGATCGAAGAAGGGATCTACTCCTTTTCGAGCTTTAATACAGGGATCGGCATGCACTATAAGAATGGTATATTCGGATTCGGTATCAGCCTTCCTAGATTACTCGCTAATCGAATTGGGCTTTTTGGAAGTGAGAAAGTAAGCAACAATACACCTCTTTTTGCAAATGTCACCGTGGATGCTCCGATTGGAAATGGCTCTATCCTCAAGAATCGTTTACACCTCCAATTCGACAGCAATCAATATTCACTGTTGCAATACTACCTCGGTTACAACTATAGAAGACAATTGGATGCTGGGATCCAACTAAATTCGCAAATAACCAATGGTTTTGGCTTGCAGTCACTTGACTTCTTAATCGCCATTGCCATCCATCCTGACTTTTCTCTTGGCTTGTCTTATGGTGTCCCACTAAGTCCTATCAATCAAGTTTCCCCAGGCAGCTTTGAGGTTTTCTTGAGCTACATGTTGCGAAGAGAGTAGCTTCCTTTTTAGTCAAAAAATGAACAATGAAAGTGCTAGGTTACTGCAAGTTCTTGATCCTAGTCCATGACTTATCAACTTTCTAAGCTTTGAACGAAGAGAAGAAAGATCATCCGTATGCTAAATAGTTGAAAACTTTAAATATTCTAAGGGCTTTAGATTCGCCAAAAAATCCTTCAGGAAACACCTCCAAGACACCACCATTCACTGAAAGAAGTTCAGGTCTATGAGAATCACTCGGAATCATGCAAGATTTCTCATCGAAGTAATCCTCTCTACCTAATTCCTGAAATCAAAAGCAGTAAAATCTAGACAAATAAAAGAAAATTACTAGCTCATGCAACCCTTGAAAAAGAATATTGTCATTAGAGTGTGACATGTTACATTTGTGTAACAATGACATAAAACCCAAACTTTAAGTGAATAATATTTCTTTACAAACTGATGTAATCAGGCTGTGTATAAAAGGGGATAGACGTTCGCAGCATCAACTCTACCAACAGTACTCAAAGGCAATGTACAATATTTGTCTAAGGATGATGGGAAGTAAAATGGATGCCGAGGACGTCCTACAAGGATCCTTTGTCGATGTGTTCAAGAATTTAAAGAACTATCGAGGCGAGGCTTCTGTAGGATCATGGATTAAAAGAATTGTGATTAACAATTGTCTGAATCAAATCAGAAAAAACAAGATCAAATTCTACGATATTCCTGACTCTGCCTCTGATGTAGCAGTTGAAACTAATGACAAGGTGCAATACGACATTGCAGCTGTACACAAAGCCATTCAGAATTTGCCCACTGGATATAGGACCATTCTGAACCTCTACTTGTTAGAAGGTTATAGCCACGATGAGATCAGTGAGATACTTGATATCAGTACTTCCACGTCGAAATCTCAATTTAGCAGAGCGAAAGCAAAGCTTCGTGAAATTATTAGATCACGTGATAATCTAAAAATAGAGTTATGAGTGACAATTTAGAAGACTTCATAAGAAGCAACCGGTCGGAATTAGATATAGATGAGCCCTCACTGCAGTTGTGGAATAGCATCGAAGAGGATCTCCCTAGTCGCAGAAAAAGGAAACTCTGGACTTCCCTTAGTGTAGCGGCCTCGGTACTAGTTTTACTTGCAGCTGCTTACGTGCTCGGGCTTAATCAATCCAATTCACAGCAACTAAACCAAGAGTTTTTTGCTTCTGAGTCGCATTTTCAGGAATTTCAAGAAGCATCAGACTTCTATACAACTACCATTGACCACAAAATGTCGCAAGTGAAAGGCATGGGAGTCGAAGATGATGTGATTAACGACTTGGAACAACTCGACGAAGTTTATAATGAACTGAGAGAGGAAATGCTCACAAGTGAATATGAAGACAAGGAATATTTAATCAATCTAATGATCAAAAACTACAAAACGAAAATTGATCTCCTAGAAAGGATAATCAACAAAAAAAATAGCAATGATTCTAAAATTACAAAAGATGAGACAATCAGCATATAGCTTAATCCTCCTACTTTTCACCTGTGCAATTGGCTATTCGGCCATTCCATTAGCGGTCGACAAAGTAATAGAAAAAGACTTTCCGATTTCAGCTGACGGCACGGTCAATATTCAGAACAAATACGGTTCAGTGGTTGTGACAGAATCCAACTCTAATCAGGTGAGTATCAAGATAACGATCGAAGTAAAAACAAGTTCTGAGGATAGAGCCCAGAAGGTCTTTGATCAAATTGATGTGAACTTTTCAAATTCTTCAGACTATGTATCTGCAGTCACTGAAATAGCGGACAATTCTGGCTGGTCAAGTTGGTTTTCATGGGGATCAAATATCAACTACAAAATCAATTATGAAGTCAAAATGCCTATCTCTGCCCACCTTAAGCTGACAAATAAGTATGGTGATGTGAATTTGACAGATCTTAACAATGGCCTGGACCTCGTGATGAAATACGGCAATGTCAATATGCGATCCGTGGAAGGCACTACTAGTTTAGACCTAGGCTATGGGAATGTTGATTTCGGTGACCTTGGCGATCTAAACGCTACGATCAAGTACAGCAAGCTGGAAGGAAGCTCTGCCCAAGAAGTTACTATCACTTCGAAGTATTCCACCTTCAAGTGTGGTGATCTATCATCTCTACGTTCTGACACTAAGTACGACACATATCTTATAGATAAGGTGGGTGAAATAAAGAACAATGGTAAATACGACAAATGGGTGCTCAAAGAAGTAGAGCATTTCAAGATTTCATCTAAGTACTCTCCGATACGCATTGATAAACTACTAGGAGACCTACAAGTAGACCAAAAATATGGCTCTGTTGAGGTCGACGACGTCGCATGTAAGAATGCTACCATAGATATCGACGCTGAATATACAGATGTGCAATTGGGAATGGGTAGTTGTGGAGTCGATTTAGACTTTCAAGGCGAGTATATGTCGGTTAGACTTCCTAGGGAGATGGAAGACCGCTTAGAAAGAGATGACGAGGATGTATGGCTAAAAGACAAATTTGGCAATAGTGAAAGGAGGGTGAGACTGCGCTTGAGACATGCCTCTTTGAAAATATGGGACTAAGCATTTAAGTCAGAGTAAAAAATACTTTAAGGAGCCTTAGGTCACAATGGCCTAGTGCTCCTTTCTGGTTCTTACCTTGCAGTCTTTCCTAATCCAACAAGAAACAAAGTAAGAAGCACCTTCTACCAGTATTCCTGCTTCCCAACAGTTGCGAAGATCTGAAGCGCTCGGTAGGAATTTGCGGTAGCGAGTCATAAGAATTTTTACCTGTGGAAAA
>CAZMYK010000281.1:0-5649 GCA_964570435.1 uncultured Saprospiraceae bacterium
CTCGAATGCCCATCGGCTACCATGCTAAGATTATGGTAGAAAAAAGATCCACCTTCTGGAAAAACCAGGATGTCTAATTCTCGGGCTGCTTGTATAACTTGTTGTCTCTGCTCACGTCTTGGTTGGTTGTAGCTTTTCACCGAGAATGCTCCGTATGCTTTGGTCCTCCGTAGGGCAGATTTTGCATCCTCAAGATTATTGATTTCCGCCTTAAAATCTCCATCTGCGCCGTACAATATGGTTCCTGTTGAAAAAATTCTTGGCCCTACCATAAGACCTGCCTTCACCATTTCGGATTGAGCAAAAGTGATCTCCGTATTTACGGAAGGATCATGGGTCGTTGTCACTCCATAGGCAAGGTTTGCGTAGTACTCCCAATGCTTCTGAGGACTTAAGCCGCCTCTGAATGCACCAAGGTGGGCATGGACATCAATTATCCCAGGCATAATTGTCATGCCACTCGCATCTACAACCTGGACACCTTCAGGCAAAACAACTTCCCCGATACCTGTGATCTTATTGTCCTCGACAAGCAGGGTCCCATTTTCAATAACTTCTTCACCTTCCATCGTAATGATTCGTGCATTTGTAAATGCTGTTATTCCTGAAGGGCGATCCATTTGGACTAACATTTCTAACTTCATCCCCACCGTATCTAGCGGAGGTACAGAATCAAGTGAATTTTCTAAAAATAGAAAATGCTCATTTAGGGGTGCAGAAAAGTACTCATTCCCGAGTGTCCAATTGATCGCTCGAGAATCAGCATCCCAATGCAGATTAATTCCTGCATCCACTGCCACCCTTGCAACTGGGATAGCCGTCGTTTTAGAACTTAGCTGAAATGGCTTTCCAAGTGGAGGCATCGGTGCCACGTAGACCTTAAACAATTCAACGAAGGCAACCCACTTATTGTCTGGACTTGGAGTAAACATGGTCGAATAGCTAGTGTTAAAGATGGTCTCCACCTTCTTTTTTTCTAAGTCAATTTTCTTAAATGCTTTTTTAATACTTCCAAAAACAAAGCCTCCCGTCTGATAAAAAATTGCTTGATCATCCTGGCTAAATGTTGGATTTTCTCCTTCCGCTTGCAGGAAGTCAGTTTTTTTAGTATTTAAATCATGTAAGTATAAGCCTGGTTTTTGATTGAAAGAGTAACCTTGGTGTCCGTTACCTACAGACTTCACATAGACAATTTTCTTGCCGTCGCTAGAAAAACTAGGCTGTCGATAGATTCCTTTTTCCTCATTTACCTTGACCCTAGATCCATTGACCAGATCCATAACATATATATTGCCTAATTTTTCATCATCCCACGTGACATAGGTCAGCTTTCTCCCATCAGGGGAGTACGCAGGCTCGGACTCAAATGCCTGGTCGTCACTTAGTCTCTGACCAGAAGGATGTGAATACAGATGACCTAGGGCATTATAGATAATGGTATTGCCTGTTGGTGATTTCGTCACGTCACGAAATACTTTGACCTCAAATTTTTCGGCATCGACTTGATTTTCAAATTGAACCGTCTTCATCATCTTGTGTTCTACATCCACGTTGAACGGCACCTCTACACTGCTGCCAGAAAAGGCATCCACCTTCCACAATTTACCCTTCCCCCAAATAACGATGTGCTTGTCATCAGGAGTCCAATCGAAGCCCGTATAGATTCCAAAGGTGGTCCATGCTTCTTGTTGATCTTTGCTAAGACCTTTAAATATGGGAAAGTCTTGACCTGTTTCAAGATCGTGAACGAATAGCACCGACTCCGTCCTTACTCTTCTAATGTAGGCTAGTCTTTTCCCATCATTTGAAATTTCTGGCCTGCAAGCACCACCGGGACCACCAACAACTGATTCTGACTTTCCAGTTTCAAAGTCATACCTCTTAATCACAAAAATCTGATCATTAGGATCTTTGTTGTATTGAAAGAAACCACCGGGATACATATCTTCACTATAGTAGACGAATCTTCCGTCCTTAGAGGTCGAAGGTTCATTCACATCTTGCTGGTCATTCTTTCGCTTCGTCAATTGGATTCCTGACCCCCCTGAATAATGGTACATCCACATTTCACCAGCACCTAATGAACGGGTAGAAGTAAAGTGCTTTCGTGCCACTACATATTCGCCGTCAGCAGTCCACACAGCATTATTTAACAAGCGAAACTTTTCCTTAGTAACTTGTTTTGCATCTGATCCATCCGCATCCATTATCCATATGTTGTCGCCTCCTCCTGCATCACTTGTAAAGCTTATCTTACTTCCATCGGGACTAAATCTTGGTTGAACTTCCCAAGCCAACCCACTTCTAAGGGCCTTTGCCTTGCCACCTGAACTTGGCATTACAAAGATATCTCCTAAGAGGTCAAATACGATCAAACTGCCGTCGGGACTCACGTCTAGATTCATCCATGTACCTTCATTTGTCTTAATATTCACAAGTGCCGAATCTCCTGGTGGAAAATTCACGTCCCAAGAATTTTTTTTCTGGGCCGTTAGGAGAGAAATTGACAAAATCAGGGCTATTACTGATGATAGGATCTTCATTATTTTTTAGATTTTGATGTCTCGAAGATATAAAATCTGCAGCTCTCTATTAAACCTTTATTCTACCGCCAGGTCTTAGAGACATAGAAGTTAGAATCAAAAATAATTATTAAAAATGAAGCAGTTAATTACCGCACTTGGAATACTAGTGCTAAGCGGCAGTGCCTATGGACAAGCTATCTCGGAAAAAAGGTTAAGTAAAATGGAAAAGATGAAGTCCGAATTAAATCTGAGCCAAGATCAAATGAAACAAATGGAAGAGCGCAGGGTCGAATATGATCTAATCTTAGCTGATGAGGCCCTTTCCAAGGAAGAAAAAAAAGAACGACTCATCAAGATGAAGGTAGGTCAAAAAGAGATATTGGATGAAGCGCAAAAACAGAAAATGAAGGAAATCAAGGCTGAGAAAAGCGCAGAACGAATGATGAAGAATCATGAGAGGAAGGCATTCAAATCTAAAGTGAAGACCTACCGAGCTGAATTCGACAGCAAGATCACTGAGGAAGATAAGGCAACCTTAGCCAAGATCAAAAAGACGATGGAGCTTCGAAGGGCAGAAGGTGCGGTTCGGGAAAAAGGCGAAAATAGAGAAGAGTTAAAAATGTTGAGATCGCTAGGTTTGAAGTATGACACTCAAGTAAAAGAATTCTTACAAGCAAAAGGAGTTCCAAGTAATCAAGAAGTAGGTCAGAAAAAAGTGAAGAAGAAAAGACAGGCTAAGGTGGGACAGGGTAAAAAAGAAGAAACGATGAGGGGACGCGGGAATAGAAAGAACAGACGGGTTGTCCGCTTTCTGCTGATGGATTTCTAGATCGAGAAATCAGCCATGACTTTCTGAAATTTAAAAAAGTGAAGTGACCGCTCAACCTGTCTTGTGCTTAATTGAACCTAATAGCAAAGGACAACGTCTGAGCGGTTTCTTTTTTGACTGGTGCGCAAGCCTTGTGGGCATGATCGGCAGCATGCTAATTGACTGCACTATTCCTTTGTCCAAAGACAACATTTATTTTCAAGTTTCCTATCTTTCGGCGTTTACTTAAGTAACTGAAGTTGAATAAACCTAGAATCGCTTTGACGAAAGAACAATCTATAGAGGCGAAAACCTATGAACCGCCCTATTTTCTCAGGAATGGACACCTTAATACGATGTATACCGCCTTGTACAGGAAAAATCCCGTTGCAAGCTTTGCCAGGGAACGTATGGAAACGGATGATGGAGATTTCATCGACCTTGATTTAGTCAACAACGGTGCTAATAAGGTTGCGATACTCTGTCATGGATTGGAGGGATCGAGTGGCTCTAAGTACATTCAAGGCAGTAGTGTAATCCTAAGTCAAGCCGGCTTTGATATTTGCGCAATGAACCATAGGTCTTGTTCTGGTGAGATGAATAGGTCGGCACAAATGTATCACAGTGGCTGGACTCAGGACCTTGATGCTGTTGTTAGGCTTATGGCAGCTCGTTATGAGCAGATATTTCTTGTCGGTTTTTCTCTTGGTGGCAACCTAGTCCTCAAGTATTCAGGCGAAATGAAAATGGCATTAGAGCCAAAAATCAAAGCGATTTGTGCCATCTCAGTTCCATTGAACCTTCATTCTGCTTCACTCAAAATGGAGAAGCTAGAAAATAGATTGTATACATGGAGATTTCTAAAAACCCTGAATGAAAAAATCAGACAAAAGCATCTCGACTTCCCTGACCAATACAATCCGATCCACCTGTCGAAGGTGAAAACGGTCAAAGACTTTGACGATTTCTATACAGGACCAAATAACGGTTTTGTAGATGCCAAAGATTACTATGACCAATGTAGCGCTGATCAATTTTTGAAGGATATCAGGGTGCCAAGCCTAATTCTCAATGCTAAGGACGATCCTTTTTTAAGTAAGGATTGCTTTCCTTCAGAAACAGAAATCAAAAATAAATTGGTAAAAACATCCTATCCAAAATACGGTGGGCATGTTGGTTTTTACCTGACCGGAACTTTCACATGGTGTGAGATTCAGATTCGGGACTTTCTTGTTCCATACCAGTAAGCTGCGGGAGATCAAATTGATAAAAATGCTAAGACAAACAGCAAACAAGATTTGTAATTTTCATTACCTCTCCAACCCTCAAAAGACAAAAAAAGGGCCGAACTCCCCAGTTCGACCCTAAAATTCTATTGTCTCATTCTTTATTCAAATACAAGTTGTTGCGCTACTACTCCTTCATCTACAAATATCCTTGCAACATAAGATCCAGAAGGAAGGCTATTCCTCTTGAGCTTGTAAACATAGGAGTCGATGTTGGTGACCGCCTGTACAAGCTTTCCCTCTATATTGTAAAGATATACTTTATTAATTCGTTCTTCACCATTTACTCTAATAGTTGTCTCAGTCGACACAGGATTAGGGAATATTTGCAATCCTACCTGAATAGGCTTAAGATCTTCCACGTTAGTCACTAAGCACCCCAAATTAAGTGCTACACAGCCTCTTGGAACAAAATACGTGATCATTGTATCAAGATAGGCCATTCCCTGCTCAGGGCTCATGTTGGGATTAGTCGCCAAGCCATTGTTATGCAAGGTATCAGAACTGTAGTCTGTGCCGAGGATCATATTAACGGCAGGTATTGTCGCATCTAGGGTTGGCTTATCCCACCAATTCCAAGGACTGCCAATTGGTCGTGGTGTCTGAAAACCATACATATTTTTGGCACCTGCTGGGGTAGTATAGTTTTCTGCCCACATGATATTAGTTGCAATCTGTGCTTCCACATTCGCTCTTAGTGGGTCGAATTCTTCCAGAATTGATTCGAAAACATCATTATTCCCTTTTACATTGGCACTATCGATAACCGTCCTCGTTCCAGAAACATTAACCACAAATCCACAAGTTGTAGGAACAAAAACAGGGCCATCTGGGTAAGGAGCAAAAGCGTCACCCGTGGCATGGAAACCGACGAAGGCGGGCTCATTGTCCTTTCCTTCTAACCATGAGATATCACCTAGCGCACCACCTACATTCACACATAAGCTAAAGTCACTACTATAGCCAACATGGTTGGGGAGGCATGTTGCAGCTTGAGTCGTTGCATATGGATTTCCAATAATTGTTGTAT
>CAZMYK010000282.1:0-5648 GCA_964570435.1 uncultured Saprospiraceae bacterium
TCTCGCCTATTTTCGAAATGCGCTTGAAGACAATTCCTTCGTCCCTCGAAACGATAATATACCTCCTTCCGACCTTAATACTAGCAATCGCGTCTATCCAGCTTCCGATGATGTAAGAACCATCTATGACAGGAGGCATGGAATCACCACTTATCGGAAAGGCCCTGTACTTCTGCTTGGCAGGTAGGAAGGGAAGATATAGGTGTTCTAGTTGTTCAATGTATTCTGGATCGCTGTAGCTACCAAGGTAGCCTGCACTCGCATCGTGGGGAATGATTTCAATGATGTCATTTCCTTGGTCATCAACTTGTACTGGGAGTATTAACTTGTCATTCTTAGAAAACAGAGCAAGATCTACTTCCCTGAGGTCAACACTTATTATGGCATCCACAGACACCTTGAAGTACCTAGAAATTCTAAGCAAGACATCTATTCCAGGGTCATGCACACCCTTTTCATACTTTGCCAAATTAGACCGACTAAGGCTGACCCTTTCAGCAAGAACTTTCTGGGAAAGGTCCTGGCATGTTCTCAAGTATCGGATATTACTAGCTAACAATTTCATTGTTCGTATTTATCACAATCAACAAACTACAAGATGGGATAAATATAGTGACATTTACCTAAAAACAAAGATTCCTAATGAACAATCTTTCATGCATTGCATTTCTATCATAAGAAAAGATACCTATGAAAACCGTAATCATCGCATCAGCCATCATCCTCCTAATATTTACAAAAGCAAAGTTAATCATGTCGAGTAGTCAGAACATAGAAAGTTATCCATATAAGGTCATCAAGAAGTATGAAGAAATAGAAATTCGTGAATATGAAGCAAGTCTCTTCACTTCCGTAAAACTAGATACAGATCGATACGAAGAAGGCTCTTCGCGTGGATTTTCCATCCTAGCAGGCTATATTTTTGGTGGAAACGAAGGCCAACAAAAGATTGCCATGACATCACCGGTGTCAATGTCATTAGAAGACAGCATGGAAGTCATGTTTATGGTTCCTAGCAACTATGCAAAAGAAGACCTACCTAAGCCTAAGCAATCAAACATCGAATTTAAGCAAGAACCAGCTAAGACCATGGCTGCCATTACTTTCGGGGGTTGGGCCAGTGACACCAGAATAGAAAGCTACAAGCAGTTGCTGAAGGGGCACTTGGATCGTCTAGAAATAGACTATACGGATCGCTTCTACTTTCATGGATTTAACCCTCCCTATGAAGTAACAAATAGGCGGAATGAGGTCATTGTAGAACTTGATAATTCAAAGACGTAAGAAAAGTTCATGGTCTAGGCAGGAATGCAGCACGAGCAAATAGACTACCTATCTCTCCGTTGTTTTACCCTAGCGCGGATTTGTAAATAGCGTGAACACGTCACATCAAATTGACTTAGGGGTTAAAGTCGCGATCGATTTACTCTTACACTAAACAATTTGCTAATTTACAGGACACTACAACACAATCTTCTGTATGAGGGTCCTACTTATTCTTGTCTTAGCTTCATTCCATGTAGCAATCATAGGTCAAAATTCCATCTCTGATTTCACATCTGTACAGCCCCAATCACAAAGCTCTCAATTCATCATTCCAGAGGGTTACCGCATGCAAAAATTAATTGAAACTGGAGATGGCTTAGCCGATGGTGGGACGGTTTCTGGGAACCATGACTTCACTGCCTACGTGCCACTTAATGGTGCAAGTGACAATGGTTTTCTCACTGTTAATCAGGAGAATACACCGGGAGGGGTTATGGCTATGAATTTACAATTGAATGGCGACAAGCTGTGGAACATAAGTATGAGCAAGGACATCGATTTCTCTTCAGTAGGAGGAACAGCAAGGAATTGCTCGGGTACTGTAACAGCCTGGTCTACAGTGATTTCCTGTGAGGAAACCACTTCCACAGATGGTAACGATGACGGATACAATGATCTAGGGTGGTGTGTGGAAATAGATCCAGCTTCTAAGACAGTTCTTCATAAACTTTGGGCTTTGGGAAATTTCAAACATGAGAATGTTGCAATTCATAGCAATGCACGCACTGTCTATCAAGGAGCTGATTCCAATCCAGGCTATCTTTTCAAATTTGTTGCTGACGAGGAAGAGGACCTAACCCAAGGCAGTCTTTATGTCTATCAAGGATCAAAGGCAGGAGCGGGAAACTGGCTGCTCCTTAACAATGCTACAGCTGCTGAACAGAATTCGATTCTAAGCCAGTGTTCTAACCTTTCAGCTACAATTTTCCATGGTGTTGAAGATGTGGAAGTCGGTCCAGATGGGATGGTCTATCTAGCAGTTAAGGGAGAAGGAAGGGTTTATCGTTTTCAAGATAGTGACCCTATTACAGGAACAAGTGTTCCACTTATGGAAACATTTGTTGGCGGCATGGACTACGAAATAGTCCACAGCATGGGATCGACTACGATTCCTTGGGGAAATGGAAATGACAATCTTGCCTTCGATGGTGAAGGGAATTTATGGGTCTTTCAAGATGGTGGAGAAAACTACATTTGGGTTGTTAAGAATGGACACCTGCAGACGAGTCCCAGGGTCGAATTATTTGGCATTGCACCCTCAGGTTCAGAACCTACTGGGATTACTTTCAGTCCAGACTACCAATTTCTGTTCATGTCAATACAACATCCCTCTTCCTCAAATTCAAGTTCTACTCAAGTTGATGCGGCAGGTGACAATCTGGCCTTTGATGAAGACATTTCTATTGTCATTGCTAAATCCGAAAACTTAGGAATTTTGTGCCTAGAAGTTGGACAGACATGTGACGACGGTGACAATGCAACTTACGATGACGTATTTGATGAGGATTGCAATTGCGCTGGCACATTAGTGATTGAACAGCAGACTTACTCCATCACCTCTTCATCAGATGATGCAGAAGAAGATGTGTCCAACAATAGTGTCTCCTTGGCAAGTTCCGATCTTGAGATGTCACTCGACCTGTCGACTAACAGAACACAGGTCGTGGGACTACGATTCAACAATGTTTCCATCCCTGCTGGAAAACTAATTGAAGAAGCTTACATCCAATTCACTACCGATGAAAGCAATACCAGCACTAGCAACCTGAGTATTTATGGTGAAAAGTCTTCTAGTCCAAGCACTTTTACCACCACTGGTCCTACTATTGTTAGTGCCCGGCCAAGAACGAATGCAAAAGTTGACTGGCTTGCGATCCCATCTTGGACTACACCAAATGCAGCTGGTATAAATCAAAGAAGTCCGAGCATTGTTGAGATCATCAACGAGATTCGAAGTGAAACGTCCTATTCGGTGGGTTCTTCTATGGTATTCTTAATTGAAGGGACTGGGACCAGGAATGCCATTTCATTCGATAAGAATCCGTCCTTGTCTCCTCAGCTGGTCTTGAAATTAGCGGAGCCGAATATCAACAATGTTGGGATTTCAGAAAGTAACCCAAAGGCCAAATTGGTTGTCAATCAAGGAGATATCCTTGTAGAATCTATCGGTTCAGGAGTCATCTTAAAGTCTCCTGATGGTAATTGCTGGAAATTGACCGTAGATAATAATGGCACGGTGACTTCCATTTCAGTGCAGTGTCCCAATTAACTTGGACAAAAGGACTTGAGTTAAATTACCTAGTGCTTTTTAGGAGGGCATGTCTTACTAGCCTTTGATATCAATGATCTCGCGATAGTCTATAAAAGAAGAAATTTGTCTAGGATGCAGCTTGCTCTTAGATTTCGGTTAGCCCTTACTTTACTATATGCCAGTATCTTAAAATCCAATTTTCTAGCTATGGTCTTGTGATGTATCGGTGAATTCATGGTAAGTACTCATTCCTGCTTTCCCTTTTTATTCTGCGGGTACAACTTAGCTCCAAAATACCATCACACCATGAAAAACACGGAAGTACATTTTTTTAAAAGAGGTAGTAGATTTTCGGCCAGTAAAGTACTTGCTCCTAGAGTCCCTGCAAGAGCTCTAAATCCGGCATTTTTATCGACAAAATTTCTATATATGCTAGCCTTGGCGGCAAGCCTCATGCTGCTTTCTTGCTCTAAGAGCGGAACACGTGCAGGTCTAAGTTGTCCGAGCTCAATTCAAGGACAAATCTTAGATCGGGTGACAGAAAAGCCACTGGCTGGGGTAAAAGTATTTGGCCAAGGAATAGGTGACGTTTCAGGCTGGGGAAATGCGTCCTATCTACCGTTTGATACGGTTGTTACGGATTCCACAGGCTTTTATGAATTTCGGTCAGAGGTCAATGTCCCAAATTGGAATATCCAGACTTTCACCTATGGTCATGATTTTTCCACTACCTCATTCTGGGGAAGTAATTGTGAGCATGTCGAGGAAGATTTGTTCTTAGACCAATTTGCAACAGTAGTGATTAATACCGTAGATGATCCAGCAAGCAACTTTGACTCCTTATATATTTTCACTCTGCCAGGGATAAACTATGGCTACTATGAAGGATATGGGAACGACCATTTGAGTCTCCAAGCCAATGAATCAGGAGAAATGTGGCACAAGCCTGATTCAGTGGGACTGATTAGGTATTGGTTCTTGGATGATCCTGATGGCGATGTATTTGACATAGAAATTGATATTTCTGGAGGTGATACTCTGGTTTTAGAAATAGAAATGTAAATCAAGTTCCTGGCTGGAGGTTTGAATCGCTGATCTTAAGGTGAGCTCAAAGCGTTTTAAGTTCATATACCTTCATCAATTGCCGTTCCATAGCCGCATCTGGTGTGATCTTAAAGATCCAATTTCTAAAGCCGACAAAGTTTTCCCAATGTGCCACCTTTCCTGTCATCCAAGATCGTTTTACAATTTCGTTCACCTTCTTTCTTCGTAGTTTGTAGAACATCTGGAAGGCTTCGCGGTGGTCTGAATGCCGATCCAAGAGTTGGGAAAGGTAGTAGGCATCTTCGATGGCTTGGGCTCCCCCCTGGCCCATGTTAGGAGTCGTGCTATGCCCGGCATCTCCGATGAGACAGATGTCCTCCTTGTACCAAGTTTTCATGGGTCTTAGGTCAATGATGTCATTTCTTAAGATTTTTTCATCGGGAGTAGCAGCAATGAGCTTGTGAACTAAGGGGTGATATGCTTCATATAGATCTAAGAGCTCCTTTTTTACTGTTTTTACGTTGTCTCTTTGATTTCTTGCGCTTTTCTTGACAGCGAACCAGTAGACTTTTTCTGTGTCGATGGCCGAGTAACCAAAGCGAATTCCGTGGCCCCACATTTCATAGGCCTTGTGCTGGAGCTCATTTCCTAGTGAAGTATGTGATACACCCCTCCAACAAGTCTGCCCAGAATAGCGGACCTTACTGTGGGGAAGGATCATCTTTCTGATGGCCGAGTGTATCCCATCTGCACCAATAAGTGCATCTGCAATATGACTTGTTCCATCTTGAAATCGAATCTCCTTTCCTTCGTCTTTGTTGATCATTGCACTGAATTTCTTTCCTAGACTGAGTTTCGATGATGGGATCTTACTAGCGAGTAAGCGCTGAAGTTTTGCTCGGTGTATAGCTACAGTAGAAAAGCCGAACTTCGCCTTGATATTTGCAGAAATAGCTCCGACGAATGCCTGCATCTTATGGTCGGACAAGGTCATTCCTTCGATCTCGTTTCCCAGTCCTTGGATTTC
>CAZMYK010000283.1:0-5644 GCA_964570435.1 uncultured Saprospiraceae bacterium
CTATATTGAATTGGTGAGTACGCCACCAGCAAGGGCTCGTCGTACTTTGAAAATACCAAGTAGTCACTATTTAATGGGTGAGGACGCTTGACAGCAATTTCGTAAAGATTGCCACCGATTTGCTTATACATGCGAATTACAGCATTTTCTTCTTTGATGTAGAAATCATACTCGATCTTATTGAATACTTGGGCTGGATCTGGGGCCATCATTTTCTTCTGATACACCAGGCCCGAATTGAGAGATGTAAAGTCCCAAAATTGGTTCTGTCCTTGTCTTGCTAAATTGACGGTAGGACCATTATCTATGAAGGAACGATATACATCACCTACCTTTGGAAGAATACGCTCGTCCAACTCTAACTGTCCTACAAGGAGCACGGGAACTAGAAGGAGAAGTAGGAATAAGCTGCTTTTCATCATTCGACACGCGAAACTACAAAAGTAATCGCCCACTTAGAACTGCTCTGAGGATATTTTTATTTTTTTAACTCGGAAAATAATGGTAGATATTTTTAGCGACTAAAGTCTTTGCAAGTCCAGATTTTTCAAGTATTCCCCACTACTCTTTGTGAGTTCTTCATGACTCCCTTGCTGTATGATTTTACCATGCTTCATGACAATTATCTGGTCTGCATTTTGTATCGTTGAAAATTTGTGTGCTATTGTTATGACAGTCCTGTTCTTCATGGCCTTGTCTAGGGCCTCTTGAACCAGTGCCTCAGATTCAGCATCTAAGGCAGATGTGGCTTCATCCAAGATCAAGATGTCAGGGTCTTTCAGGATGGCTCTAGCGATTGTGATTCTTTGACGTTGACCGCCACTTAACTTGGAGCCCTTTTCTCCTACAATGGTATCATATCCGTTTTCGAGTTGCATAATGAAGTCATGTGCATTTGCAATCTTGGCCACCTTAATAATCTCTTCATTTGACTTCCCTTCCATTCCGAAAGAGATGTTGTTTCTGATGCTATCATGAAAGAGCGTAGGTTCTTGTGAAACTATACCAAATAGGCTTCTAAGAGATTTAAGATCTATTTCACTGAGTGGAATTCCATCTATTTCAATAGAGCCATCTTTGAAATCATAGAATCTTGGGAGCAGATTCACAAGGCTTGTTTTTCCAGAACCTGAAGCACCAACCAGGGCAATATGGTCTCCCTTTTTGATCTCCATGTCCATGCCATCGATTACCTTAATTTCAGATCCAGGAAAGGCAAAAGAAAGATTTTCGATCCTAATTTCACTTTCGAAGGAATTCTTAATTAAATCACCTGAATTTTCAATGAGATTGTGATCTATGTTAAGCACTGACTCAATTCGCTCTATCGCTGCAGTCCCCTTCTGGATATTGTAATAGGCAGCAGAAAATAATTTTGTAGGCTCGATCACTTGGTAGAATGCAAATATAAAGGCGAAGAAAGTTTCTGGTGCCAGTTGATTGTCAAATACTAAGGTAGAGCCGTAATATAATAGGATAGTGACGACCACTATCCCTAAGAATTCAGACAAGGGAGATGAAAGATCCCGTCTCCATATGATCCTAGTTAGCGTCTTCTTATAGCTCTCATTAACTGTAGAAAACTTCTTCTTTTGCGTACTTTCTGCGTTGAAACTCTTGATGGTCCTGATATTAGACATTCCTTCCTCGGCGATACTAATCAGTTGGCCTAGCTTGCTTTGCGCCTCATGCGACTGCTTCTTGAGCGTTTTAGAAATACCGCCAATAATAACTCCTGTAAGAAGTAGAAGAATGAAAACGAAGATGGTGAGTTGTGGACTTACATAGATCATAAATATTAGACTACCAATAATGATTAGAGGTGCCTTAAATATGGCCTCAATTACATTTAGCACACTTGCTTCTATTTCTTGCACATCAGAACTGATCCTGGAAAGTAAGTCCCCTCGTCGTTCATCTGAATAGAAAGAGAGCGGTAATTCCATATATTTAGCCATTATACTATTGCGGATATCTTTGATGATCCCATTTCTGGCAGGTGCAAGAAAGAACAAAGCAAGGTAGCGGAAGAGATTTTTGAAAAAGAAGACTATTAGAACGAAGACACAAACGTACATCAAGGCATCTTGACGGTCATACTGAGTGATTATTTGAGTGTAGAAATATTGGACCTGCCCAGTGAAATCGGAACTACTTTCTGGTCTGGCAATGGATTCAGGTTCTCGTTGAAATAGAATCTGAAAAAAAGGAATAATGATCGGTATCGAGAAGACTGTGAATATGGCCATCAAGATGTTGGAGCCAATTGCGGCCGCCACGTATGCAGTGTAATTTTTGAAGTATCGAAAAAGTGCTCTAATCCCCTTCATCAAATTCAAACGTATCCATGAAGGAAGTGTTGAAATCTCCAGCAATAAATTTTTTGTCCTCCATTAATTGCTTATGAAAAGGAATGGTTGTTTTGATTCCTTCGATAATGAATTCATTCAAGGCTCGCCTCATCTTGGTAATGCACTCCTCCCTAGTCTGTGCCTTGCATATTAGCTTGGCGATCATTGAATCATAGTATGGTGGGACACTATATCCTGCATAGACATGCGTATCGACCCTGACTCCATGACCCTTTGATGAATGAAAAGATTCGATGTTTCCAGGGCTCGGCCTGAAATCTCGGAAGGGGTCCTCAGCGTTGATCCTGCATTCGATGGCGTGCATTTGTGGAATGTGACTTTCTCCTGTCAGCTTTTCTCCGGCAGCAACCTTAATTTGTTCCTTAATTAGATCATGGTCGATGACCTCTTCGGTTACAGGGTGTTCTACTTGTATCCTGGTATTCATTTCCATGAAGTAGAAGTCTCGGTACTTGTCTACTAGAAATTCGACAGTTCCTACACCTTCGTATTTTATACACTCACCAGCTTTGATAGCGGCCTCTCCCATTCTTTCTCTAAGATCGTCAGTCATAAAAGGAGATGGGCATTCTTCGACCAACTTTTGATGCCTTCTTTGTATCGAGCAGTCTCTTTCGGAAAGATGAATCACCTTACCAAATTGATCGCCAATGATCTGAAATTCAATATGTCTGGGCTCTTCAACGAATTTTTCTATGTATATCCCATCGTTTCCGAATGATGACTTTGCTTCCATCCTCGCACTGTCCCACATCTCTTGGAAGAATTCATCTCCCTTAACAATCCTCATTCCCTTACCACCGCCTCCGGCAGTCGCCTTGATCATGACTGGGTAACCTATTTCTTTTGCGATCTTCTGCCCTTGGGCAACATCCTTTACAAGGCCGTCTGAGCCTGGTACAACGGGGACTCCAGCTTTGATCATGGTCTCTTTCGCAGTGACCTTGTCACCCATCTGTCTGATCATTTCCGGACTCGGCCCTATAAATTTGATACCATATTGCTGGCACACTTCTGCAAAGTCAGCATTTTCAGCTAAGAAGCCATACCCAGGATGCACAGCATCGGCATTTGTTATTTCAACAGCTGCCATGATGCGAGGGATGCTAAGATAGGACTCTGTTGAAGAAGGAGGCCCAATGCATACGGCCTCATCCGCAAATCTTACATGGAGACTGTCCTTGTCCGCCGTGGAATATACAGCCACAGTAAGGATTTCCATTTCTTTGCAAGTTCTTATGATTCGAAGGGCTATTTCTCCTCGATTCGCAATGAGAATTTTATTAAACATATATGGCTCTTTAATTAGCTTGGGTCGATCAAAAACAAAACTTGATCATATTCTACTGGAGAAGCATCTTCTACTACTACTTTAACAATTTTTCCTGCGACTTCAGATTCGATTTCATTGAATAATTTCATTGCTTCCACGATACATACGACCGACCCTACTTCTATGGTATCTCCTACCTTAGCATAGGCCGGCTTGTCTGGCGAAGCAGATCGATAGAAGGTCCCAACAATTGGGGATTTGACTTCAAGTAAGGCAGAATTTTCTTCTTGCGCAGGTGCTTCTTGGATTGGTTTCAAGTCGGGTTGTGCGGCCTTAGCCTCTTGAGGAGCTGTACTAGCTGGCGCAGCTGCCATCGGAGCTGGAGGTAGGCTAGCATATGACTTACCCTTCGCACTGTAGTTCTTAGTTCTGATCTTCAGATTAAACTCTCCATCTTTGATGTCAACCTCAGAGAGTTCCGTTTTGTTGACAAGTTTGATGAGATCTGTGATTTCCTTGTAATTCATTTTTATTGTTTTGCTCTTTCAACATATGAGGAAGAGGCGGTATCTATCTTGATTTTGTCCCCTTCATTAATAAATAGTGGAACTCTTATTTCTGCTCCGGTTTCCACTGTGGCGGGTTTCATTGCGTTAGTTGCTGTATCACCCTTCAAGCCGGGTTCTGTATAAGTAATTTCAAGCACAACGTACTGTGGCATCTCCATCGTAAGTGGGGCGTCATTTTCCGTGTTAAAAAGTATTTCTACAACAGAACCTTCTTTTAACAAATCAGGTGCTGGAACTATTTCACGTTGCAAAACGATTTGGTCAAAGGTCTCTTGGTCCATAAAATTAAGCCCCATATCATCACTGTAGAGATATTGGAAGTTCCTTCTTTCGACTCGTACAGTTTCGATCTTGTGCCCCGCTGGAAAGGTATTATCTACCACCTTACCAGAGGTTAAACTCTTGAGTTTTGTTCTAACAAAGGCATTTCCTTTTCCAGGTTTTACATGTTGGAATTCGACGACAAAATAAATGTCATGGCTGTATTTGATGCACAAGCCATTTTTGATATCCGAAGTATTTGCCATATTCTAATTTGAATTTTTTCTAAATATAAATTAATATGCCCACTTAAGCAGGGTAGAACCCCAAGTAAATCCACCCCCAAAAGCTGTAAATATGAGATTGTCACCTTTCTTGAGCTTGTCCTCATAATCCCACAAGCAAAGGGGAAGAGTACCTGCAGTCGTATTTCCGTACTTCTGAATATTCATCATTACTCTTTCCTTTGGGAAGTCTGCAAATGAGGCAACAGAATTAATGATTCTCATATTTGCTTGGTGGGGAACAAGCCAAGCAATGTCATCCTTAGTGATACTGTTTCTGTCAAAAATTTGCTGGACAGTTTCAGTCATTCCTTTAACTGCAGCTTTGAAAACTGGTCGACCATCTTGATACACGTAGTGCATACCTTTTTCCACAGTCTCAGCTGAGGCTGGATGCAGTGACCCTCCTCCTGCCATCTTAAGGTAGTGCCTCCCATGTCCGTCTCCTCTAAAAACAGAATCAATCACTCCCAGACCTTCTTCATTTGGTTCTAAAAGCACTGCTCCTCCACCATCGCCAAATATTACACAGGTGGTTCGATCTTTATAGTCGATGATCGACGACATAACATCCAGTCCGATAACGATAACCTTCTTGAGTCTACCTGATTCTATAAAGGTTGCGCCTGTAGTTAAGGCAAATAGAAAACCTGAGCAAGCTGCATTAATATCGTAGCCAAAGGCATTGGGAATTCCAGCCTTGTCACATATAATGTTAGCCGTATCCGGAAATCTCATATCACCAGTCACAGTCGCACAAATGACCATTTCTATTTCCTCTGGTGCCGTGCCAGTCTTTTCTAGAAGACCCTTAACCATTTCCACACCCAAATCAGAAGCAGCCTTTCCCTCTCCCTTCAGAATTCTTCGCTCTTTGATACCAGT
>CAZMYK010000284.1:0-5644 GCA_964570435.1 uncultured Saprospiraceae bacterium
ACTTCGGAAGCAATTGATATCATTGTTGGATCAAAAGAGGGGGCTCTTGAATGTGATAAAAAATTTCAAATTTCGCTATAAAGTCGAAGATTCGAAAAAAGGAGTAAATATAAATCTCACAATTCCCATCAACAATTGAAAAAATGGGAAGAACGTTAACTTACCTACTATTATTTTTGATAGCAAGTTGTTTCCAACTGCAAAGCCAGTCTGACTTCGAATTCATTGAATACATTAATAAGAAAAATGGACTGCCTTCAGACCACATTTACTCTGTTATTGAGGATAGCAAGGGCTTTGTATGGATGGCAACAAATAGGGGGGTGGTCAAGTATGATGGGACGACTTTTAAGGTATTTACGACTTCAGATGGCCTTCCAACAAATGATGTATTCGATCTGAAAGAGGACAAGTGGGGCAGAATTTGGTGTATGACGGTATCTAATTTTATTGTCTACATCAGGGATGATGAAGTACATGATGTTAAGTCTAGCTTAGGCAACATCTATTTTTATGATTTTGCAGAGGACGATCAAGGCATTAGTTACTTCCGTAACTGGGAGACCCTTGTCGAGCTTGACGACAAAGCAAAGGTCCTGAGTGAAGAGGATGATCTTGATAATAGATATGCCATAAGATTCAGAAATGCACTTGAACCAAACATTACGATAGAAATTTTTGAAGATGGTCAAATGCTTTCTACAACTTATCCTAGAAGTCACTTCCCTTCCAACTTGACCCGATTGTTTCAATTTAACAAAAACTACCTCTACTTTTTCGACCTAGCACAGATGTCCATTGGGGTAATAGATCTCTATCAAAGTAGAAAAATTCAAATAGCCCTACCAAGGTCTAAAAGAGGGAATGCCTTTATACATAAAATAAGAAGTAATAAGGGCAAGATAGAGCTAGTGGTGGGACAAGAATTCTATTCGTATGATCCATACATAGATAGCTTAAGTCGAAAAATGATTGACGTTTCTGCCTATTGCAGACAGCCCACTTCCTTCATTCAAGTATCCAACTTGCTCTTTGTATCGTCCTTAGACAAGGGACTATTGGTTCTCAGGAATACCAGCAATTCTAAAGTCAAAAGTTACCCAAGGTCCAATATTACATCAATAACGGCAGTAAACGACTCCCTAATTGCCATAGGGGACCGCTACGGAAGTGTTTTCACTCTTTCCCAAAACTTAGAAGCCAGACAATTATTGGAACAAGGGAAATCGGAAGAAAATGTCCGAATAACAGATCTATACTATGAGTATGAGAAAAGAAAGCTATGGGTGCAAAGCGCGTCCTTAGGGCCTGGCTACTTTGAAATAGGAGGTAGCGGAAATTTTCAAAAAACTCAGGTAGATTTCCTTAATTACAATAAGACCATTCCGGTAGATGACACATCCAAAATCAAAATATCAAGTAGGCATATTTCTCTGGTTGTCGCAAACAAAGAAAACAATCAGCAAGAAATACTACTTCCTAAACAAGCGCACTGCCACATCCACCATGGACACAAAATCTATTTCGGACTCAGTCAAGGCCTTCTAGGGTATGATGTTAATTCCAAAACTACCAAGGAATTTAAATTTTCGGGAAATATTAAGTCTTTAAGTACTCATAGAGATAGAATTCTCTTGGGTACCGAAGGGCAAGGGTTGTTTATATTTGATGAGGAGAATGATTTCCAATCGCTTGCCCTGCCTGGACTCTCCATTTCTGATATAAAGAAAGATGGTCGGGAGATCTTTCTGGCTACCAACGCAGGAATTTTTACTATGGATAGCAGCACGTTTGATATCAATCAATACTATTCGCAAGCTAATGGCCTTAAGAATCGATCGGTGGACTTCATTCATGTTAACAAGCAAAGTATTTTTGCGCAAAATTCCTATGGTATTGAGGTCCTTTCAAGGGACGGAGCACGGATTACCCCTGAAGTCTCCATCTATATAGACGAGCAAGAGTTAAGGTCGTCAGACACCATCAGCTTGGATAGCCTTCGAGCCTTCGAATTCACAATCGGATCGATTAATTACGATCACATTCCGATGGTTCGGAAGGTTTCATTTTCCACTGGAAAAGATGACTTTAGATCTCTGGACCAATCCTTTGTTTCTTTCCGAGACATAAGTCCTGGTCATTATCAATTGAAAATTTACGCAGAAAACGAACACTACAAATTTAAAACCAAGACAATTACCAAAACCATCATTGTACCAGCGAAATACTACGAGACCTACTGGTTTTGGGCTTTAGTCCTTCTTGCCTTACTGGCTATTAGTGTTTACCTGACAGATAAAAGATTCAAGACGATTCGACGAAGATCGGAGGATAAATTAAGACTAGAAAAAGAGTACGCGATGATCGAACTGCAGTCCTTGCAGTCGCAGCTTAATCCACACTTTATATTTAACTGCTTGAATTCGATACAAGCCTTGATCAATGCGCGGAAAACCAATCAAGCTAGTGACTATCTAACAAAATTCTCAAACTTGATGCAGAAGTTTCTCGACCAGTCATCAGACCATCTGACTACTCTTGAAGAAGAATTAGAAATTAATCGCATTTACCTTGAGCTTGAAAAGTTAAGATTCAAAGACAAACTAGAGTACGAAATCATTATAGACTCTTCTGTGCATGATCTCGAGATAGAAATTCCTGCCGTCATCATTCAACCGATAGTGGAGAATGCCATCCGACATGGCATATTTCACAAAGAAGGTCCAGGAATGGTAACTATAAAAGTTTCTCAACACGCTAAAATCCTAACAATTGAAGTCAAAGATGACGGAATTGGCTTCGAGGCCGCTTCAAAGATCAGAAACAATGACCAACACAAGTCCATGGCAACCTCTCTACTTAATCGAAAAAGAGAGTTGTTAGAAATTGCGGAAAAGGTGACGATCACTCATCATGTAATTCATCTAAGTCCAGGCACAATAGTAGTGATTACGATTCCATTGCATTAAGCTTATAATTGTATTTTTAAATCAAAGTCAAACGAAAAATGATTGAACTTATCAAAAAGGAAATACTAGCTGTTCATCCACACTTCAACACTAGCGAACTAGAGCAAGGTCTTAAATTATTTAAGCTCAAAAGTTTCTCCGCAAAAGATCACATTCTGAAAGCTGGTGGAATTGCTGACTATCTAATCTTTGCCGACACTTCGATTACTAGGTGCTACTACATCAATCAAGAAGGGAAGGAGCATACTCTATGGATGAAACCAGCTCGAACTTTTCTAACTGAATACAAGAGTTTCGTGGATAGGTCTGCTTCTGGTTTTAGTCTGCAATTCTATGAAATAACAGAAGTCTTGTGTATTCAGCGTAGTGACTTGCTTGAACTTTACAAGCAAAGCAACGATTGGGCGGTCTTCGGAATCTTGCTCACAGAAAAGTTACATACAACATTAATAGACGTATTTGTAAATCTCCTGGCCAATGACGCAACACGGAACTACGAGTACATTGCCTATATGTTTCCTCGCTTCCTCCAAGTTGCTCCTTTGAAAGACATCGCTTCCATGCTGCAAGTTTCTCAGGTTACACTCTCTAGGATCCGTTCAGGAACTCAAAGGAAGCAGTAATTATTTAACAAATGTAAAATCATTGCAAGCTTATTCTGTCTTCCTTTGCAATGTAATCAAAGCAATAGCGGAATGAAGACAGCAATCACAATTTTAATTATAAGCATAGCAAGTATGATCAAGGCTCAAGACGGAACAGCCACAACCATTAAGAAGACATTTAGCAGAACCACTTCTATTTCGAAAACAATCAATGCTTCTCCTGAAAAAATATGGAGCCTACTTACTGATAGTGGGAATATGGCCAAGTGGAATTCCACCATTATTTCGATAGATGGGGAGATCAAGGTGGGCGAGAAAATAAAACTTGTAAGCTACCTTGACCCTAGTAGAACATTCAAGATTAAGGTTAAGCAGGCTGAAGCCAATAAGAAAATGACTTGGGGAGATGCGATAGGAGAAAGAGTATTTCTGCTGACTCCAAGTGGGAACGAGACTAGGTTTACTATGACGGAGAAAATTGGCGGCTTAATGTTCCCTCTTTTTGCTAGTAAAATCCCGCCCTTCGATGAGTCTTTTGAGAAATTCGCAGCAGACTTAAAGAAAGCAGCTGAGATGTAGGAAGGCTAACGCCTTTTCTTTTTCTTAGACCTGCTAGGATTTCTTGTCCTTGTCTTTGCACCCGGTCTTGATTTCTTTTCCTCGATTTTTGAAGCAATGATTTCGTATGTGAAAACCGCTGCCACAGAGTATGGTGTCAAAGTCCGTATCTGTTCAAAGTTGCTTTCTAGCATATTAGTCATAGAAGATTGCAGAGAGAAATAAATACTTCCTTTTGGAAACACGTCAAATCCATAAAAAAACTTAGCACTTGTAAATGAAGAGGAGATTTGCTCTGGGTCAAGCGCAACTTGCTCAGCCTCAATCACATTATCAATTATTTTATATCTGAAGTCAACCACCTGATGCTGCACCACACCAGCTCCGAGGAAGTACCGTTTTTCTGCCGGAGCAAACTTGTACGAGATTTCCACGCCAATCGTTCTCAAGTCGATCTCAAGTTGGAAACCTTCCCTGAGCTTAGGCTGGAACTGATCCTTTCTTGTACTTCCTTGACTATAAAATGCAGTCTTAATAGAAAGAAAATTTTGCGAATTAAAAGCATAGTTACTCCCTATCGCCACGTTATAGCCGTTGTAGTAAAAGCCCTGAATTTTATCTCCATCGATTTGCGATCTCATCCCACCTACTTCTGCGAGTAGCGAAAATCGCTGTCCATATAAGTAGAAGGTGGATACAGAAAGCAAAAGTAATATGATTGGTCTTCGCAATTTCATTTTGTTTACTTGGATGAGATTAAGAGTAAAAACTTCACAACCAATCGTCCATTAGTAGCTAATAGCATTACCCTAGAGTAAAGTTTTGCTACTGCAGCAAATCAGGTTAACATAGAGATAACGAATATTAAACACTATTGTTAAAAATAAGGCAAAACAAAATAGCGATAAATGGTTAGCACCCGTATTCTATTTCATTGAAAACAAGTAGGCAAGTGGTCCCCAGAGGTGGCAAAACAACCTCACAGCGTCTTCAAAAATTCAATAACTGCTTGTCTCTCTTGGTCATCAAAAACATCCCCAAATTCGTGGCCTTCATTGCCGTAACCCTTGATACTAGTATCATAGATCAGTGAACCAGCGCTGGCATTGAATTCAAGATAATTCCATCCTACTTTTTCATGATCATACTGATCAAGCCTCTGCCAAAATGCTGGTCGTTCAGCAGAGTTGAGAAGAGTTTGAAGGTCAGGAACTGAGCCGTTATGTAAATATGGCGCAGTGGCCCAAATTCCGTCCAGCGGAGGAGCAATGTAGCCTTCCGTTTTCTCGAAGCGAGCTTTGTTGGATCCCTTGCTGTACCAAGAACTATTGTACCAGTCTAAAAAATCAACATAAGCAAAATTTGCTCTTGCTAGTTCAGGATCTGTACCAACATAGTCTAGATCAATCAGCAAATTCGGGTAGTCCTCAACTCCATGACACTTTGCACAGTGATCAGCATATAATAGGGATCCTTCGGCCACAAGGGTTTCATCAATTTCTTCAGGGAACT
>CAZMYK010000285.1:0-5637 GCA_964570435.1 uncultured Saprospiraceae bacterium
AACACTTTTATCAAAATAGGGTTATTCAAACATCCTAAACTAGAGCATTTTTGGGTAAGATTCTTTTTTAGAATTATATTTAGTACACATATGTTTTTATCATTTTTTTAATAGTCTAGTTTTTAGCATGCACTAATTTGCCATTTTATGAAAGATGAATTGTTAATTATGGCAGTGACGAATGTTGATACCTACATTGGCTCGAAGGTGAATGGGATTTCAGATCTACTAGCCAACTATGATGGTCCTGCCAGTCCAGATCTAGAGAAAACTGATGCTGAAGCTGTTAAATTATCCAAAGAAGAATTGCATGATTATTCTGGCTACTACTGGAATGACAAATATCTTTACACCACTGAAATCAGCGTGAAGGATGGCGGTGTATATCACTCCGACACTGATAATGGCTTTAATTTTCAGATGGAGCCCATTACGAAGACCTTATTTTTAACCCCTTTCGGAGGTACAGTTGAATTTGCAAAGCTCGGTACTAAAGACAAGACCATGAGCAATATTATTCCCAATGGTAGGGTCTTCGACTACAAGGAATATCATCCTAGTCCAGTGAAAGAAGGAGACCACCGAGCGTATTTAGGTGTATATTATTCGGAAAAGCTAGAGTCCTATTTCCGTGTTACCTGGAAAAATGGAAAATTAGTGCTAAAACGAAGCAGGAAGACTGATCTAGAGCTGTCTTCATTAGGTGGATTGAAATTCCGAAGTTCAGATATAGACTTCAGACTTATTGAATTTAGGAAGGATCCCGCAAACAAAGTTATAGCAATGAGCATTTCTAGTCCATCAGTGGATAAGATGGAATTCCGTAAGATCAATTAGAGCTCCAACCTTGATATTTACGAATTGAAGGGGCCTCTATGTAAGTTCCAATGGCATTACTTTTTAGAATTGGATACTTGTTCTTGTAGTTCTTCAATTATGGCTAATGTGGATGCATCATCTTCGAGGGCCAAAGACTTTTGGTAGGCTTCTAAGGCCTTCTCTTGCTGTCCTATTGACCTATAGAAGGAACCAAGATGGCTGTGGAATATTGCCTTGTTGGGATGTAATTCGATATTGTATTTAAAAAGGGCTATTGCCAAATCTTCTCTACCTGATGGAGCAATCCCATGGGCAAATGAATAAAGGTAGGCTTCAAGAGGATGTACTTCTATTCCCATCTTTGAACTGATGTCCTGGTAATGTGCCTTGAGCTGATCTACCAGATTGGTTCTGTCTTTATAGCTTGGGTGGTAGTAGTCAAGAATCTCCGGAAAAGGGTAGTAGTCATATAGTTTCTTAAGGCCATCATAGGTAGCCCTTTGAGGCAGTGAAAAGTGATTTTCGTCTGGGTATTCTTTCAGGGTCAAGTTGACCTTCCACTGGCTCTCAGCCGATGTGCTTATAAACTTGCTATTGGCAATGTCCATTAACTTCATAATGTCTGAAGTGTCCGAAAGCAAATCACTTTTTGCCAGGAAGGACGGGCGAGTATTTCCGCTGGAGTAGTATACATTTTCTAGCGAAAGATCTGCGGTTTGCAGGGTATCTACCAATTCTCTCATGAATGCTTCCTCTGCAAACCCCAAGCCTGGGTCAATAGTGATGTAGTTGTCAAAGTACTGCCTTTTTCTGAGGAGGGCTTCAAGGGTCAACAAGCCTCCTAGGGAGTGGCCTATAATTGTTCGATGTGTTGAGGTTTTGTAATTAGCATCAATGTAGGGAATCAATTCCTGGGTAATAAAGTCTAAGAATTTGCTACCACCTCCTGTCAGCTCCAAGGTATTAGGATCATTTGCAAGTACTCCCTTTATAGGAGTCAGGTCTCTTATTCTATTGGTGTTTGGTATACCTACGACAATAGACCTTGGCATGAGGTCATTTCCATATGGAGCCGCACTTAAGAAGTCCACGGTCGCGACTGTTTGCAAAAACTGTGTTTCTCCATCAAGGACAAAGATCACCGGAAGATTGGACATTTCTTCGTCTAGTCCCCATAGACCGCTAGGCTTGTGGATAAAGATCTGTCGGCTTTCCCCTAGCACCGCTGATTCGATTTCGATGATCTGCCCAATGGATATGGAGTTGCTGTAGCTACTTGCTTGTGAATGAAGAGATGTTTGTAAAACAGCAATTAGGGAGAGGAGTATTACTTTTTTCATCAATTTAATTCCTTATACTGATTTGAATTTAAATAAGCTTGCAGGCAAGGTAAAGGTAACTAAGAAGTTGATTTAGTAAGTATTCTTCATTTATTTAGTCCATAAAAAAACCGTCCGCGCAAGTCAGCGTGGACGGTAACAGCATATGTTTATATACAAAACATAATGACTTAGGCTGTCTAGGGAAGAAAGTTTATTTGCAAAGGCATGCAAAGAGTTGATATTCTGGATTCAAGAGAAGATCAATGACATTTGATTAGAATTGATCACCTTAGGAGATTGACTTCGATGTTTGATTTTCGATGCTGTCAACCTTAGAGGGCTCTGATCCCCCTTAGGTGGCTTCAGGCCCTGTAAGGGGGATCACTCTTATATGCGCGAGTAAGATTAATTTCTAGGCGCCACCTTATGGAGCTTGCAGACCCGTAAAGGAAGACTAACTTTTACCACCTACTGATCACATGCATGCTTGTTTTTGGATTTTTGTCATTTCTTGGGTCTATGGCTGTGTCTTCACTAACCTCTACGAGAATAGGAAGTCCTGCCTCCTTTATGCACAAGTCAATGTTGTTGTCGTTGTCTGCAAGATCAGCCAATTGGAAGGGATTGACTTTTGTTGTATCCTTACCTTGGACTAGGGTCACCTGAAAACTAGTAATGTCATTAGGTCCAAGTTCATCTCCGTTCAAGGCCCTTACGCCACCTGACCAGACAGCCTTAACAACCGTTTTAGTGGAATCCTTGGGACAATCACAACCAGCGCTATTACTAACATAGGGGTAGTCATCTGTCAGAGTGAAGAACTCTGCATAGCTCAAGACCGGACCCTTATCTAAGGGTATCACGTTGATACTCTGGCCCTTTAAATTATGACCTGTCCTGCTCATTAAGTCACCAATTACGCTGACTGAAATTGGTGGATTATCAGGAAAATTACCGTATTCTCCAATCAACAAAACAGTTCTAAGCTCAAATTTTTCATTAGCTGGTCGTAGGGTTGCAAATTCTACTTCGAATTTCTCTCCGTTTAGGCTTGTAACTTCGAAGTCACTTCCATCAAGGGTAGTAGGATCAAGCTCATGTGAAAATACAAGTGGCATCCCGTCTTGGCCCACTGCATTTCTGTAGAGTAGTCTTGCACGTCTAGGTAGACTATTATCTAGGCCAAAAAAAGCGGTCAGTATTTTAACTTCTCTCGTGTAATCTATTTCTGGAATTGTTATCGAAAGCGAATCACTAGGTCTGGAATTGTCACAACTTGCAAGGAAAAGACAAGCAGATAGTAAAGTGACCATCATTTTTAGAAAAACTTGTATTCCTGTTTTGTAGGTATTCATTTTATCTTAGAGGGATAAGGTTCAAGACTATTGCTACGAAAGCCGCACACATCAACGGTAAGATAAGTATTGGGAAGTGAACTGCCAGCGTAAACGGAGAAAGATATTCAAAATTGTCCTCTTAGAGGGCTCACAGCTCTCTAAGAGGAAGGCATGGTCAAGATGTTTTTCTGGACTACACCCTTAAATACATCACAGGCCCTCCAAGGGGAATTGTTTGAACCCCTAAAAATCTGATTGCAAAATCCCTCCGGATGTTATCTTGATGGTACCATTATTATTGATCGCAGAAGCACTTTGGTTTAGAAATATGAAACTGCCATCAATTAGAATTTCCGAATTGTTGATGACAAAACCAGTCTTTCCCGCGAGCACAGCAGCCCTCGCTTGAATCCATAATGAAGCACAAACAAAGTCACCTGGAGATCCTACACCAACACTAAATGTTCCATCGTTCAATAGAGGCATGTTTTTAGCATCGGCAGGTATACAAACCCTTGTGCCATCATCTGGAAGTGTATTTTCTGTCCAGTTGCCTGCTTCATTCCACTTACTGCCCAGTAATCCGGTCCACTTGAGATAGTAGAGCAAATCTGCTGCATCATAGCCATCACCATTGCCGCCAGTGAAATATCCAAGCACGTCGTCAAGTGCTATTTGTATATACCCACCACCTGAACCTCCAGCATAGTGTCCATCGCTGTCTTCTAGTAAAGCTTGTATATATCCGCTGCCCTTACCTCCTAGATAGTATCCTTCTCGATCTCCAATCTGCAGAAGCTCGTATCCATCTCCTGATCCACCATTGAAATGCCCATCCTGATCGATAAGGGAGGTGACTCCATAACCGTCTCCACTTCCTCCTGTAAATATTTGAGCAGAAATGCTACAGGAACATAGACCTAGGATGATAGCTATTATCTTACTCATAATTTAGAATTGTCTTACACCTCTACCTCCGTTGGCTGGGCTTCTGGCATTGGTAGTTCCAGAACCGCCTATCAGTGCGTCTAATTTCCTGCCAGCGGATAATCGCTTTCCAGCAAGACTCCAATCTGTATTGGTGTTTTCTCCTGAAGCAGTCAGAATCCCATCACCAAGACTGCCAGTGAAAAGCAGGTCAGCACTGTCTTCAAAATCAACAACCATCTCCATAACACTCCCACTCATTTCCATCACTCCATAGTAGGTAGCTCCTGACAGCCATCGATCACTGCTAGTAGTAGCAGCAAATCCTGAACGCATTGGAAGTGAGCTTTGCGGATAAAGTTCAGGATTGCTCTGTATTTCATTTGATCGTCCCTGATTGATTAGTTCAGAACTGGAAACCGTATTAGAAAAAGGACTTCCATAGGCATATTCATCTTCAACTGGCAATAAGGGACCTCGACATATTTTGAAAACTTCAAGACTAGACATTGGCCTAAGTGCAGACCAATCCAAGTAGGCTCTCAGATCCTTGCTGTTCAGAAAATTACACGCTATACTCCGCCCGTCGTCTATTTCACCAATTATACCATTTTCATTGTAATCGCAAGCAAATTGGTAATTCCCCTCGCTTCCAAGTCCGATATATCTTATTGCATTTCTGCCGGTGACAGTGGTTTGATTGATCGTAGCCATAGCATAGGGCGTACTAAGGTCAATAGTTTGAGTTCTGTTTTCTTGTTGTGCAGCTGTCAAGGTGTTTAGAAAATCTACATACTGTTGTTGAGTAAGTTCATACTTCATACAGTAAATTGAATTGAAACCTTTAGGATACGTAGCAGGAATGTCTAGATTGTAACCAAAACTTTCATTGGATGTATTAAAATCGGAAGAAGTATTTCCATGTGTTATGCTTGCTTCTGAGGTAATGAGTAAGCCATCATCGTTGCTGTCTCCTCTATGTGCGTAAGCAGAAGTAGAACTCGATAAAGATCCTCCTAAGTAAAAGTTGCCACTAGGAATAAAGACCATTTCTATTCCAAAAACTTTGAAATCAGGGTTGGGTCCAAGAAGAGAAGCACTAGTTAACACCTGGAAGGCCCATGTTCCAGACTGGACTGTCCCATTCCCTGGGCCTGACCTAGTAAGGAAGGCACCCATCTGATCAGTAGGTTCATCTGCGGTCATGCCAACAGGACTTGAACCCGTCAATT
>CAZMYK010000286.1:0-5629 GCA_964570435.1 uncultured Saprospiraceae bacterium
GTTCCAAGACCTCCTTCGTATCACCCTTCATCAAGATGCGAATATTACAGTCTAATATCTGTTCATATTCTGCGATCACTTGACGGCAAGCTCCACAAGGAGGAATGGGGCCTAGGTCATTCCTGTCCTTATTTCTTGCTGTCAGGGCCATTAATTTGATCTTTTCCTTTGGAAATCGCATTGCTGCATGGTGAAGGGCAACCCTTTCAGCGCATAGGCAAAGTGGGTAAGAGGCATTCTCTTGATTTGCTCCGGAAATGATTTCGCCGTTCTCGAGTAACAGGGCCGTTGCAACATTGAAATTTGAATAGGGAGCATAAGACAAATCAAGAAATGATATTGCTTTGCGGATCAATTCCCTTTCGAAAGGCTGGAGCTCATCCATGCTTTCATAGAGCTTTAAGTCCTCACGAATGGTCTTTATTTTCATCTACTTGGATATTATCTTACTTTTACTACGAATATTAAGCCAATTATTTGGGCCTCCTATGCTGCAGCAGAATAGATTTAGTGGGATTGTACTTAAGAACGTGTCGATCAAGGAGGATATTCCTCCAGAATATCATCTTATCCAGGATGCTGTTTACATGAAGTCCGAATTCCAGGACTTCTTTGATGGTTACAAGAAAAATGGGATTGGCGCTTGGTCGTCTTGCCAAGTGGCAGCAAACAATCTAACCTTAAGTCGTGATAGGGTAGGTAGCCGTACCGTTTACTACCTAGATCACACAGATTATTTTTGCTTTGCTAATTCAATTCGAGATTTAGCAAACCTACCATTTGTAGACCTTAGACCCTCTCACTCGGGCGCTCTCAGATTCTTCCTATCTGGAAGGACAGAGGGAATGATTGAAGCTCTTAATGAAGTTCCCCCAGGAGGAAATTTGCTGTTTGATTTTGCAAGTAAGAACTTTAAACTTGCTACTGCTGATGACTTCGCAGATAAAGAATGGGGTAGAGACCCTGATTCCTCCATAGCCTTGATCCGAAGACTTACTATCGAGACTGTTGAAGGTGTTCTTAAGGATTGCCCAGATGCTGCGGCCTTCCTTAGCGGTGGGCTTGACAGTTCTGTTATTGCTGCATCTAGTCGAAGTACCAAGGGTGACCTCCCTTTTATAACAGCCCTTTCTGGTATTAAGGAATATGACGAGGTTGCATATGCACAGGACGTGGTAGGTCATTTAGGTATTAAAGAATGGCACCAGATTGTTGTGGCTAACATCGGTCGGGAAATCGAAGACCTACACTTGGCCATGGAACTTCCAAGTACTTCGATGGGTAGTTTTATGCAGTATGAGATGATGCGTTTTTGCAAGTACAAGGGCTTGAAGAACGTCTTGGATGGAACGGGGGCGGACGCTTTATTTGGCGGGCATAACTACTACCATGCAATCTATTGGAATCAACTAATAAGGAAGCGTGAGTTTGGGAAGCTGAAAGGTGAAACTAAGAACTTTAGATTTTCTTCGTCTTGGTTGATGTACTACCTTCGAAATATGTTTTTGTACTACTACATTCCAAGGTTTTCACCTTCTTCTAAGATGAAATTCTATAAACGAAGTAACACCTTACATGCTGCCTTGCAAGATGCATTGATTGACGAAAATAGCGACTTGCTACTTGAAAAACCTAGCCATAATCTTAAGTCTTTAAATGACTTCCTCTCCTATGAGTTTTTGGATGGTGGGGTTCGAGAACTATTACGATTTACTGATCGAATAGGCAAGCACTTTGGCGTGGCTAGTCATCCCATTTTTGTTATGAATTCCGATCTTTATCAAGCTGGTTTGGGGATGCCTGCGAATCTCAAGATCAATAGCGGCGTCACAAAGTATGCTCTGCGCCGAGCCTTTGAAAACGACCTCCCTGGAAGCGTCTTGAATCGAAAAGACAAGATGGGCTTGCTTGCACCTAATAACCTATGGATGAAGGAGTGTAAGGACCTCTTACTGTCATACATCACAGAGGACCTTTCCGACTTTTTCCAAGTGAGTTTGATGAGGGACTTACTATCTCATGCTATAGATGATTCTTCAGAGGTGGAAAATTACAAGGTATTCCGCTTCTTCAGTTTTGCTATTTGGCATAAAGTATTTATGAGATGAGGTACTTTTCAAATGTGTCTGCCCTGCAATTCTTTCACTTGCTGCGCTTCGCAAGTCTAATACTTATTGGAGTGATTTTGGCTCAGTCAGGATATCAAACTGAAGAAATAGGTCAATATGAGCTTTTTTTCTTTCTCGCAAATGTTGTGGGATTTTTCTGGGTAATGGGGTTAAATAATGGTTTGATGAGCTACTTTCCTAAGTTGGAATCCAGGCAGCAAGATCGCTTCTTCTTTAATCTTGGTGTCCTGCTCACAATATGTGGATTCGTCGCTTCTTGCGGCCTCCTTGTTTTTGAAGACCAAGTTCTTACCTTACTTGGTTCTGATTCTGAGCAACTTGATTACAAATTTTGGATAATGACCTACATGATCCTCTCCGCCTCTGGTAATTTTACGGAATATTTCTACCTGCTTCGGCATCAAGCTGGTGCAATTTCGACCTACGGGGTAGTTCTCTTTACAGCGCAATTAAGCCTAATCACCATCGGTGTTATTTTAGGTTTTGAAGTCAAGGGGCTGATCCAGCTAATGGTTCTTTGGTCTCTTTTAAAATTCTTATGGTTCTGGATTACCATCGCAAGGAAGGGTGATTTAGTATTGGACTTCAAAATGCAATGGGTCTTCCTCGGTTTTTCTTTGCCCCTAATACTCCACATGCTGCTCGGTAATGGGATGGAGTATGTGGACGGTTTTTTGGTCAATTACTTCTTTGACGAAGCGGCATTTGCCCAATTTCGATATGGAGCCAGGGAACTACCCTTGGTTTCAGTATTAGTAGGAGCAATCTCTACTGCCTTAATTCCTGTGGCTGTGAACGATATGAGTACCGCTTTGAGACAAGTTAGGGATAGGATTAGTCGTTTCTCTAGGGTACTCTTTCCCATTAGTATCGCCCTAATGCTTACAAGCGGTTTTATCTACCCACTTATTTACGGTGACTCGTTTCGGATTTCTGCCCAGGTATTTAACGTCTACCTTTTGATCATAAGTTCAAGGGTCTTAATGCCCCAGGTAGTTGTTTTCGCTAGACATAATAATCGAGTACTCATGATTAGCGCATTGATAGAGCTTGTCGTGAATATCTTCTTGAGTATATATTTTCTCAAGCTCTTCGGGATTATAGGAATTGCTTGGGCTACAGTCATTGCCTTTTTAGTGAATAAGTTGATCCTTAGTGTATATATCTGGCGAAAGCACAAGATTCCTCCTTCTGACTATATTAATCTTAAGCAATATGCGATCTGGTTATCATTATTAATAATTACTTACTACATTTCGACCCTTTATAATTTTGCTATATGAGGTGCTTTATTGGAGGTTCAGGGAGTACAGGCAGTTCGGTTCTTGCAAATGTCTTTAACAGGCATTCCCAGGTCTTCTGTGGCCCAGAAACTTACTTCTTTACTAAGCACCAGTTGTTTGAGAATTGGCAAGATTCCAAGGCTAGCATAGTTGCAGGGAAACTGAAATCATTTGCCTGGCATAGATATAGCAAGGTAGACCTCTTGCAAGACGTATATGGATGGGATCAAAAGAAGCTTGCTGATCTTACGCGATATGCGCACTTCATTGAGGAATTTGCAGAAGAGTTCTTCCGAGCAGCAGCAAGTAGTCATCGGAAAAAGTTTTGGATGGAAAAAACGCCGTCCAATGTCTACGGCTTTAAGTCACTTCCTGAGCATTTTCCAAATTGCTTCTTGCTTCATACGATTAGGAATCCTTATGACACAATTGCATCACTTAATCGGAGAGGCTTTTCGATCTACTACTCGACCTGTCTGTACCTTGTGAACACCTGTGTAGGAATGGCGATGCGTAGGTACGAGAAATACATCCCGGTAGTCTACGAAAAATTAGTCAAGTCACCTGAGAAGGAGGTTTCAGCCCTTTGTGAACACTTAGGCATTTCATTCGAAGCAGCAATGTTGGAGCCTGCAAGTGAGCGCTTTGGACAGGACATCGAATCTTGGGAATTAAGCGAACATGGGCGAATTTCAGCTAAAAGCATAGGTAGTTTTGAAAGGGCTTCACGGTTTGTTCAAGAAGAAATCGTTTACACAATTAATGCCCTTAGGTTGTCACCATTCTATGCAAAAAGGTATGGCTGCACGATTGTAGACATCCCAGCAATCTGCGAATTTATGGGATACGAACACTATGAGGACGGTGGATTTATGAATATTTTCCAACTGAATATTGATAAATGTAGA
This sequence comes from uncultured Saprospiraceae bacterium, assembly GCA_964570435.1. Lineage (GTDB taxonomy): Bacteria > Bacteroidota > Bacteroidia > Chitinophagales > Saprospiraceae > Portibacter. The sequence continues at coordinate 4,321 of CAZMYK010000286.1, forward strand.
GACCATTTTTCAAGAATTACAAAGGGATATCCATCTATTCTTTCCAAGTATCCTGTAATCTTCCGAGTATGAGAATTTCAAAGGCTGCAGAGATCCTACTCAAAGAACTAGTTCCACTCTTTGGCGAGCGCGAGGCGAAGAGTATCGCTAGAATTTTTTGGGAGGACTTATTTCATTACAAGGGAGGGATTGATAGGATGCTTCATAGTAAGGAGGTCAATGTTTTTGAATCGGCCATGGCAAAGCTTGTCGCAGGTATGCCTATTCAATATGTGACAGGCCTGGCCGCATTCTATAATTTTTTATTTGAGGTCAATCAGGCAGTTTTAATTCCTAGACCAGAGACAGAGGAATTAGTATTTCAGATTCTGCAAGATGGCTTGGATGGTAAATTAAGAGTGCTTGATATTGGTACTGGTTCTGGCTGTGTCCCTATCACCTTGAAAAAGAACAAGCCGGAGATTGAGGCACTAGGAATCGACATTAGCGAGGAAGCCTTACAAGTGGCGAAAAGGAACGCAGAGCGTCATGAATGTTTGCTTCATTTCAAGAAACTTAATTTCTTAGATTCGGATCAATGGGCAGGCTTGGGACGGTTTGACCTAGTGGTAAGCAATCCTCCCTACATCGATCGATCAGAGAAGCAAGTAATGTCTTCTTCAACTTTGTCCTACGAACCTGAGATTGCCTTATTTCCGAATGATTCGGATGTCCTAGTCTTCTATAGAAAGATAGCTGAATTTTCTAAGGTCCATTTAAAGGAGGGTGGAAGAATCTACATGGAATGCAACGAATTTAATAGCGAAGATGTAGTACTCGTTTTTCAGGAAGCAGGCTATCCTAATACCCAAATGATCCAGGACCTGCAAGGTAAGGATCGCATAGTAAGGGTATTAACCTAGGAAGATATCGGTAATTCTAGTAAGGAATAGACAGCGGAAGACGAACTGCTACACATTTTTACTGCTGTGGCAGGCGCTTATAGAGGATGGAATAGGAAAATGACCTCCTACAAGTTATAATGATAGCTTAGGATTCACTATTTTAGGAAGGTGAAATTTCATCCGCATTTTTGCCCCAATACGAGGGTGACTGCGATCTTCTACAAGTTTACTAAATCCATAAAATGATGACAAATGGCACATTGCCGGCACCAACTAGCTTTCTCCAACGATTAAAGTACCTAGGACCTTCACTTATTGTTACAGCAAATATTGTTGGATCAGGCGAGCTAATTATGACTACGACATTAGGCGCGTCAGCTGGCTATGTGGCTCTTGTGTAATGCTTTCTAAACTAATTTTTCTTG
>CAZMYK010000287.1:0-5616 GCA_964570435.1 uncultured Saprospiraceae bacterium
CGAGGTAAGGACGTAAAACTAAGATTGCTCAATAGGGTAAAAATTCAAAACGAGCGTACTTACTGGCAGTTTTTCAATATTGGTCTGCCGCTGCTACTCTTATCTTTAATAGGCCTTATATTTACACTCTATAGAAAGAGGAAGTACAGCAGAAAATATGAAGAGTAGAACTACAACCATCATCCTTGTAATAGTCCTGGCCCTTGCTGGAACTGCTGCCTATTTTGCTTCTAAGAAGACTAGTGACACCTCTTCATCTTTGGATACAAGTGATCGAAATTTTGCCGTGGAGGATGCTTCTGAAATTGCAAAGATCTTGTTGGCCCAGAGAAACGGGAAGATAACAAAGTTGGAGAAGATTGGTGGACAATGGTTGGTGGAGGGCAGGTATCCTGTTCATCCTAATGTGATGAGCAATATGTTAGATGTCCTTACTCGCTTGGAACTAAAATACATACCTCCTAGGTCAGCCTATGATAATATGATGAAGACGATAGGTCGGATTGGGATCAAGGTTGAAGTCTATAATGATGCTGGTGAGCAATTGCAAAGCTATCAAGTAGGAGGGACGACAGATGGAGAGCTCGGCACCGTCTTTCTAAAAGATGGTTATGCACAGCCCTATGTAATGAAGATGCGTAATTTCGAAGGTAGTCTACGAGGTAGATTTATTGTAAATAAGTCTGATGATATTCGAGATAGGACTGTATTTGCCTACGAGAAAGAGGAAGTCAAGGAAGTGAGCGTTTGGTATCCTAAGGATCAGATCCAATCCTTCCGCGTTGTGCGACAAGAGGATGGCGGTTTCGAATTGCAACCTTATAGCACAGATGGATATGCTGTGGAGGGAAGTCCCAAAGCAGGTGCCATTCTAAATTTTGTTAGAGCCTTCCAAGATGTTGATGCTGAGGCATTCGAGAATTTGCACCCCTTAAGGGATTCAATCAGCTCACTTGTGCCATTGGCGGAAATTTCTGTAACTAATGTTTCTGATCAGAAAAAATCAGTTAAATTGTTCAGCGTAATTGACGTTTTTAATCAAGAGGTAAATACGAGGAGTGTAGGGGCAGATTTCCGTGTAGAACGTTACTTTGCTGATTGCAGTTGGGGTGAATTTATGATTGTTCAGGACCTTCTTTTTCGAAAAATACTATGGCGCTATGAGGAATTTTACTAAGCTTCTGGTCTTGTGCATCTTATTTTCTGGATCTACCCCTTTTTGGGGCTTCTATGGGCATCGTACTATTAATAGACTAGCTGTCTACTGCCTTCCAGGTGATATGATCAACCTCTTTAAAGCCAATATCGAGTATATTTCTGAACATGCTGTTGATCCAGACAAACGCAGATATGCAACCCCCTTCGAAGCTGTGAGACACTACATAGATATTGACCACTGGGGGGATGACCCTTTTGAAAAGGTACCTAGAAGGTATGTCGATGCGGTTACCAAGTTTGGTGATTTTTATACGATAGAAGGCACAGACACTACTTTTTTGAACTTTGATACAAGTGTCGAAAGTAAGGAGTTTCAGAATGTGAAAGCTTTTGTGAATAACAATTGGATGCCTCAACGCTATGAAGAGGAAGTCAACTATGAGTGTGACTCACTGCTTAAGTATTTTGATATTCCAAGTTCATCTTGTGACCGCTTTCACTTCGACGATGTCTTTTCTTCTTATGGAATTTTGCCCTACCATCTTGGCGTACAGCAATATAGGCTGACAGAGGCGTTTCAAGCTAGGGACGTAGAAAAGATAATGAGACTAGCAAGCGATATGGGACACTACATAGGAGACGCTCATGTTCCCTTGCATACCACTGAGAATTACAATGGACAGATGACCGGTCAAGAAGGTATTCACGCCTTCTGGGAAAGTCGCCTTCCTGAATTGTATGCTGAAAAGGACTACGACTTCTTTGTGGGACAAGCAGACTACATTGAAGATAAGAATGAGTTTTTCTGGGGTATAGTTGAGGACTCCCATAGTCACTTGGCTAAGGTCCTAGAGGTGGAACTGCGTCTACGCTCAGAATATGCTCAGGACAAGCAATATTGTTATGAAGAAAGATTGGGAGCTACGGTTAGATTGGAGTGTGAAGGTTACGCGGAAGAGTACCACAAACAGCTGAATGGGATGGTTGAAGATCGGATGCGAGCGAGTGTTAAAGCAGTTGCTGATTGTTGGTATACTGCTTGGGTGGATGCAGGACAGCCCTACTTTGAAGGAGTGAATGTTGTAGCTAAAGTAGATGGTAAGATTGAACAAGCATTTGGGCTGAAGAAGATTTTTGGAAGAAAACATTAAGATGAAGTTAGGACTTATCCTTAAAGGCTTGGCAATGGGTGTTGCGGAAATTATTCCAGGAGTGAGTGGAGGAACTATTGCCTTCATCACCGGAATATATGAGGAACTAATCAATACCGTCAAGTCATTCAATTTTTCGTTATTGAAGACTTTCAAACAAGGAGGAATTGGAGCTTTTTGGAAGGCAATAAATGGGAATTTTCTTTTGCTTCTAGTTTCTGGAATGTTTATTGGAATTGTGGTCGGAATATTTGCGATCGGCTTTTTGCTTGAGCACTATCAGGCACCCTTATGGGCGTTTTTCTTTGGACTTATTATTTCTTCTGCGATCTATATAGGACGACAAATCGATCGGTGGAGTCCAGGCAATGTCGGCTTAATACTGCTTGGACTTGTGGTGGCATTTGGGGTGACCTTGTTAAGCCCTGCTGAAGGTAGTACGAATTATTTGTTGGTCTTTTTTTCCGGTATGATCGCGATCAGTGCTTTAATACTTCCTGGAATATCAGGCAGTTTTATTTTACTGCTTCTAGGTATGTACACTATTATCAGATCAGAGGCGGAGCAAGCACTAAGTACATTTCAACTTGAGAGCATCATTGTGATTGGATTGTTCGCCCTAGGTTGCCTGCTAGGTCTTGTCCTTTTTTCAAGGGTACTATCATTTACTTTCAAGAATTATAAAAACCAGACCCTTTCGATCTTGACAGGTTTCATGCTTGGCTCATTGAATAAGATTTGGCCATGGAGGAATCCAGCGTCTTGGCTTGATAAGGAAAGTGGTGAGGTTGTCACAAATCTTGTCTTGATGAGTAAGGAAAGACTGCTTGGAGATGAGATTCAATTGATTAAAGAAGTCAAAGTGCTCCCTGCTGAATACCTTTTCTTTGATGCCCAGGTCGCTTGGTGCATAGCAACCTTTGCGCTGGGACTCGCGGTAGTATTCTTACTAGCGAGAACGGAGAAGGCATAAGCTTAAGTCTCACTTATTTAAGCAGTAAGCTAGTCTCCAACCTTGATCACTTTAGAGCTTATTTCTACTTGATCTGTCCTTAGGCGCACAAAATAGATTCCCGAACTCCACTGCCTTGAATCTGTAAAGGAGTAGGAATTCTCACCTAGGTTAATAAGTACACTTTGCGCTGAAATCACCTGGCCATTCATGTTTAGAACTTCTAAGTTTGCGCTTCCTGTGTACGAAGCTTCAACCTTTAGCCTAAGTTCATCGGAAAAGGGATTAGGATGTGCACGAACATCGAAGAGCGAAGATTCTACATCGACTGTCGAGACCATGCAACCTGTACCTAATGTCTTGAATGTATCGGATACCGCAGCAAATCCTGAGGTATCAATTAAACACACAGCTCTAACCTGCACAACATAGTCAGTGCACTCTTCTAACTCGGTCAGTTCAGCACTAGTTTCAAGAACACTTTGTGTATTCCAGGCACTGTCATCTTCTTCCACCTTTTTGTATCTAACATTATAGGCTATTGAAGTATCTACTTCAGTGAATACAACCGTAGCTTCTGTTTCTGCAAACGTGATTTCATCTATTTCTAAACCATAGTCGCAAGGGCCTATTAGATTTACGCAATAATCTTCGAATTCACCAAAAAGAAAGGCGTCACTAGGATCAGAACAAGCGTTCGGTTCTCCTAAAAACAACATACCTACGCGCATCTTAGTAAGGCCGGGTGAAACATCACCTTGGACTTCTATGGTTGTATTAACATCTTTTTCAGTGGCCTCACCTTCATCAAAAAAGACTTCGTCTTCTGAAAATTCACCGTCCACATTCAGATCTATCCAAACTTTCACCCATTCATCGAATGGATTATCTGAAAATCCTTTCTCTACCCTAAGTCCAACTTCAGTACCAACTCTAAGGTCAAGGTCGAAAAATCCGGCGTTATCAATGTATCCAAAATTTTCGCCCGTCTGTGCTTTCTGGTTATCTAGGGTCACACTTTCGATCCACTCACCAAAAGTCCTAGTTCCTGGGGCATCGCAATATGGAAGAGTAGTGCATCGTCCGCAGGCTGTAGCTGTTTCAATCGTTTCAGAATATTCTGTTTGCACTCCAGTGATGCAATCTGCTACTACTCTTATATTATATACATCGCAAAAACGAAGACCTTCTAAAACTACAGAATTAGAAGTTGTTTGTAGTATTTCAGTCCCAGTGCTTCCAGGAAGGAAATATTCAACTGTATAGCCAATGTGGTCAGGATCCTCAGCCCACGATAGCATGATGGTGTTAGGTTCAACAAACATCGGGTCAATTTCAGCAAGCAATCGAGTAGGTGCATTGCAGCATCCTAGAGAGGTAAATGACTTACTGAAACTAAATTCACTCATTTCTCCACCACAAGAACTTTTGATCTGGATTTCATAAGGCATGCACTGGTCGAGTCCTTCAATTATGACAGGTGAAGTCACATCAGATAGGGTATCCCAATCCATGTCGCCTGCTAACTTATATCTAAGATCATATTGACCAACGTTTCCATCTACTTCCCAAGAAATGCCAGTAGAATCAAGACTTATGTGCTCGACATCTATCGCTAGTGGGAATGGACAAGAGCTAAATACATTTTGTACCAGGTCCACAGCATTCTTAAGATTAAGTACACCACTAGTCTTGAATAAATCAGCAAACTTCTGATCTTTTCTTACACTACTAAGAATGATATTCTTCATGAAGAGCGCCGCTGCTGCTGGATCAGAATTTGCTAGTTCCATGATTTCTGGATTAGGCAGTGAGTAGAGTAATGCCGCAGCTCCAGTCACATGTGGAGTAGCACCAGAGGTCCCACCAAAGGGACCATAGCTATCACCAATTTGCGGGGTATGGGTCTCTGATCCAAAGGCTCCAAGGTCGATCGTCTCAACACCATAGCCAGCAAAGTCTACTTTTTCAAAATTACGGTCAATATTACTTACTGAGATCAAGAAGTCACTTGAACATGCCGTAGGTAGGTCTCCCTCTTCATCTACATTTACATCGTCATTGATCGTTGCACCGCAATTGATGATGCCGATCATCCCGAGTGAGTCATAAAAATTACACCACAAAGGGGCATCCTCTGCTTGTCCGAAATTAACACCCCACGATGCATTGGTACTGACAACGAAGGCTCCTTCAGCACCATTAGACTCATTGTACATCTTTCTCATGATGTATGGATAGGCATATGCTGCCAGGGCATCAGCCTCATCTCCACCTCCGCGTACAATCATTAATTTCACATCCCAATTGACTCCAGCGACTCCTATTTCATTGTCACCTTGTGCCCCAACAATC
>CAZMYK010000288.1:0-5612 GCA_964570435.1 uncultured Saprospiraceae bacterium
TGTGCATACTTCCCCCCCAGTAAGATGAGTTCTACCTCTTCTAGTTTCTCAAGGAGCTTATCATGCCATGTTTGTGCACATATTTTCAATGGAGGTAGGTCGCCTGTTTTTCCTCTTCCAGGGTAGCAGAATCCCATAGGAATAATGGCAAAAAGTTGGGGATCGTAAAAGCGCTCTTCGTCCACTGCTAGCCACCTCCTGAGATTTTCACCGGACTTGTCATCCCAGGGCTTTCCTGACTTATGAACGATACTTCCTGGAGCTTGGCCGATGATGACAATTTTGCTTCGCTCGGCAGCTTCAAGCACTGGTCTTGGGCCAAGTGGAAGTTGCTCCGCACAAAGTTTGCAAGATCGGATTTCCTCGATCAAGTGATGAAGTGAAATTTCCATACTATTGCTCTTCTTCTAGCTGGCAAAGCTAGAACAATTTGCTTGCTTTCTCTACTGGATATGCTCACTGCTGTGCAAGTCAGCAAGTATTGAGAATCAATAGTGATTGACGATCTCGATCTGCAAGCAGCCATGAGGTAAGCATTTTGAAGACCAGTCTATGGAATTATTCATATGTTTTCACAGTCTCTTTTAGGAATGGAAGGATAGAAAAAGCGCAGAGAGGCTGTCTAAATCTTCAATAGGATCTTCCCCTTATTTCTATTTTCTGCCATGTACTGATGGGCCTTACCTACCTCAGAGAAATCAAATACCTTGTCGACATTTGTGCGAAAAGGAAAGTGCCCACTTGCTACGAACTTATTGATAAAGGAGGTAATAAGCATGCTTTTGTAAGCCTTTGAACGTGCTCTTAGTGTGGAACCTTGGATACTAATTCGCTTCGTCACAATACCCGCAACATTTGTAGATGGTGCCTTAACCCCTCCAAGAAAGCCAAGCATGACCATTCGACCATCTGGAGCTAGTACATCTAAATTCTTTTGAAAGTATGAACCTCCGATTAAGTCCAGGACTACATCCACATTCTGCACCACCTCGTCGAATTCTTCACGCTTATAATTAATACAGCGGTTAGCACCCAATTCAAAGCAATAATCATGCTTGCCCAGGGAAGCAGTACAGATGACAAAGGCACCTAGACTCTTAGCCATCTGAATCGCAGCAGATCCGACCCCGCTCGCACCCGCATGGATCAAGATTCTTTCTTTAGCTTTCAAGTGAGCAATATGGATGAGGGATTGATAACTCGTAATAAAGGCCTCAGGAATGGCCGCAGCTTCCTGCATACTGACATTGCTGGGCGTAGCAAGTAGATGGTCACTTTCGACAGCGACATACTCTGCGTAAGCTCCACTTGCTACGATTGTGCAAACACCATCTCCCACTTGAAAATTCTGGACGTCCTTGCCCTTTTCAACAATCTCCCCAGAAAACTCAAGTCCGAGAATTTCAGACTCTCCTTTTGGTGGCGGGTATAAGCCCTTGACTTGCAGGAGGTCGGCTCTGTTAATTCCAGTGTAGTGAATCTTAACAAGGCACTGAGTACTTGAAAAAGTTGGAACTTCAACTTCGCGTTCTAGTAAGTGGTGATCTTTGGAAATAATTGCCTTCATTGCCCCTTAAACTGCGCTTGCATCAGTCAGCAACTTCCTTGTATTCTCCATTATGTAATCTCGCCAGTCCGAGATTTCAACCTTAAGAATAGAAGTTTTCTTGCCTGAGGTCGCATTTAATTTGACGAAGCCTAGGACACCAGCCCAGGCATAGAGGTAGATCAATTCAGGCTTCTTCTTGTTTAAGATGCTTCCATCATTTCTTCCTCTTTCGATTTCCTTAAGAAAAATGGAGATAGGGATGTTCTTGATATCCTGGACTCTTTCATAGTAACTAGACTCCTTCATGGCGTCGGTAATCTTACCATCTAAGGCACCATCACTCGTCGATCTTACGAAGGCAATAAAGTCCAACATCGCCTCGGAATAAAGAAAATTGCTTTCGCTAAAAAGCATGAAGGTCCTCATCAAACCCATGACCCCTTCCACACCATCTTCGTCCTTACTTGCTTCGACACTCTCATAGAACCTGTCAATCAAGGCTTGAAAGGCTCTGTAGGTAATTGCCATGTAGAGATTCTCCTTACTAGCAAAGTAGAAGTAGATGGTCCCTTTCGAGATCCCCAACTCCTTGGCAACGTCCTCCATCTTGGTGTTAGCGAACCCCTGCTCAGTGAAAACTTTCTCAGCAGCAGTGATGATAGAGTTCTCTTTTATATTTCGTTTAGAACTTGTGGCCATATTGTTTCTCGGATCATTTAGGTTAGACAAACATAATTATTAAAACTCATACTTGAGGCAAGGAGGACTAAGAATGAGCAATTTATGGCAGGTAGTGAACAAAAGACAAGGTTAATCACAACTCCAGAATGGAGGTAAATGTGATCATTTTTAGAATGAATTTCTTGGTGGGCTCATAGCCAAATCTCGATCAGCAAGTTAATAGCATGAACTACTATGCTTAAGATTCTGAATGACGAAATTGAAGGATTAAGTGCAGGAAATGATCTTTAATTTTTAAATGCAAACCAACAAATGGAAGAGCCTAAAATTATTACGACAAACTCAATTGAACCTTCTTTTCTAGTTCCGCTACTGTATCCTTGAAGATCAGGTCAGTATCCATTAAGTCTTGGACAGCCTTGCAGGAATAAATCACCGTGCTGTGATCCCGGCCCCCAAAATTATTACCGATGTTCTTAAGGCTCTTATTGGTAAGATTTTTAGCGAGGTACATCGAAAGTTGTCTTGCAATAACTATCGAGCGCTTTCTTGTCTTGCCACCCAGCTTTTCGATGGGCACTTGAAAATGGTCAGCAACTAATTGCTTAATATTTTCAACCGTAATTTCTTTGTTCAGTTGATTTACAAAACTCTGAATGACCTCCTTAGCTAGCACCATATCGATCTTGCGCTGGTTCAGAGAAGCCTGTGCTATCAACTGGATTAGGACGCCTTCTAATTCTCGAATGTTGTTCTTAATGTTGAAGCAGATGAACTCTGTTACATCTCCTGGTAGGTCGATACCTTCCTTACTCATCTTGGATTCAAGAATGGCCAACCTTGTTTCGAACTCTGGAATCTGAAGGTCAGCAACTAAGCCCCACTTAAATCTGGAGATCAAGCGGTCTTCCATGCTTTCCATATCCTTGGGAGCTCGATCTGAAGTGAGAATGATCTGTTTTCCTCCTTGGTGCAAGTGGTTAAAAATATTGAAGAAAATCTCTTGCGTCTTTGTCTTTCCCGCCAAGAACTGAATGTCATCGATAATCAGTACATCTATTAGTTGGTAGAAATTTACAAAGTCAGAAACGGCATTACTCTTAATTGATTGGATCAACTGATTGGTAAACTTCTCTGTACTCACGTACAAGATGTTCTTGTTCTTAAACTTGTCTAGAACGGCATTCCCTATTGCTTGTGCAAGGTGGGTCTTTCCAAGCCCCACGTCACCATATATCACCAATGGATTAAATGCAGTACCTCCCGGATTCTCTGCAATCGCCTTCCCTGCTGAACGAGCAAGTCGATTGCAATCCCCTTCTATGTAGTTGGTGAATGTATAATTCTTATTGAGTTGAGGGTTGAATTTTACTCTTTTGATCCCCGGAATAACAAATGGATTTTTGATCTCATCTGTTGAAAATCCCTTGTGAATTGGATCCTCATTTCTTTTGCTAGAAGACTTGCCAACAGCCCGATGATTTTCGAGCATAAATTGATACTCAAGTCTGCCAGACTCGCCCAAAGCAATCTGCAATCCCTTCTTGAGTAGGTCGATATAATTTTCTTCTAACCACTCGTAGAAAAACTTGTTGGGAACTTGAATTGTCAAAACATTTTCGTCTAACTTTACTGCCTTGATGGGTTCAAACCATGTCTTGAAACTTTGAGGGTTTATATTTGACTTAATATATTCCGTACAGGCATTCCAAGCTGTAGTAAAGTCTCCTTTCATTCGACTGTATTTCTTTAGGTTCTAACAATAGCATATGCACACCAATCCAAGGCTAGCAAAGGGTGTATGCCAATCCAAGATTTTAAAAGTGGCGTGTGAAATCGATTTTCCTTTTAATAAGAAGGATTATGTCTCAAACAATTTTTTACGGGGTGACAAATATCATTTTTTTTACCTAATCCTAATAGAAATTTAAGAAAAATATCTGAATTAAATTGGCTGATTATCAAACATATAGTCAAATACTTCATATTTGATTAATGCACATATGTTAATCCTGTCATATGTACGAAATTTACATATTAAGATCTTTTCATATATGTTAAAAACGCTATATTAAGTGATCTTCCCTAACCAAGTATTTTGGCACGAAGTACACTTCCCTTTCTTGTTCTTTTCGAAAACCAGGTCGATTCTTCCGAGCATCAAGCCAGCATATCCTACTTGATTAATCAAAACTCGATCTCCACTCAAATTCCTAGCAATATCTGGTTCTCTCAAGAAAGTATGGGTGTGCCCTCCAATAATTAAGTCCGTATCATAGGTGTTGCTTGCTACAACCATGTCTGAGACCTTCTCACCCTTGTACTTATATCCGAGATGAGAAAGGCAAATCACATAATCGCATTGCTCATCATTCTTTAAGATCTTCTCATACTTACGCGCAACCTTAATCGGGTCCTGATAGACTGTGTCTCCATAAAGTTCCTTTGGTACAAGACCTGACAACCTAACACCCACAGCATAAACTCCAATTTTGATCCCGTCCTTAACAAAGGTTTTATAAGGTAAGGTCTTGTCCTTCATTGGTGTATTAGTAAAGTCATAGTTGCTACTTAGCATCTGAAAACTTGCGTTTTTCAATTGTAGTGCGAGGTTTTCTATTCCACCATCAAAGTCATGATTCCCGATAGTACATAGGTCATACTTCATAGCAGTCATTGCCTTCACCTCTACCTCGCCATTGAAAAAATTAAAATATGGAGTTCCCTGGAAAATATCTCCAGCATCTAGGAGTAGGACATGCTCTCTTTCTTTCCTGATTTGCTCAATCTTTGCTGCTCGCTTTACAACCCCACCCATGCCTTGGTTCCTTCCACCATTCATAGGGAAGGGATCGATCCGACTGTGCATGTCATTAGTATGCAAGATGGTAATATTGGAAAACTCCTCATTGCCTTTGATGAGGTCCCATGGAATGAGTGAAGTAGCTGTTGAAGCAATTATGGTATTTCTGAGAAATGATCTTCTTAACATCCTAGTCTATTTTTGTGATTCTACCTTCCTTGCTCGCGGTCTGTATAATTCCATTTTCCGTATCCCTCTTAATATGATTGATGATAGCATCTCGTTGCAATATATTGTACTCGTGAATTTCACATCCTGCAAAAACACTGGCATCATCTCCTCCCTCAGCGGTATAGTCATTGAGCGCTATTCGGTAGCTAGCTGAGTAGTCTATCGGCTCGCCGTTAATACTCACGTTAATGGCCTTCCCACCTGAAATCTGAAATTTCACACCACTACTTATGGGCGCACCACCGTATTCAGCCAAGTCATCAAAGAAAGTTTGCACTTTATCTCCAGATAGATCCACTGTAACGAGCGTATTTTCAAAAGGCATCAACTCGTAGATTGTTCTGACTG
>CAZMYK010000289.1:0-5591 GCA_964570435.1 uncultured Saprospiraceae bacterium
CATCAACTGATACAACAATAAATCCTAATTCAGCCAAGGCTTGATGATCTCTTCTCCCTGGGCTGAAGGACCTGGTTCCAACACCTCCTGCCTGCGGACCCGGATAGATGTAATTGATAATGGGGTACTTCTTGGTCTCATCTAGGTGGCTGGGTGTATAGAGCAATCCATACAGGTCATACTTCCCATCTTGCGACTTGACAGTGATAGGTGTAGGCAACTTCCAACCAGCGTCAAGGAGGCGCGAAATATCTGCCTTTTCTAAGACAGCCACCTCACTGCCATCCATCCTTCGGAGAACAGATACCGGAGCCACATTGGTCTGTGAATAGTTATCAATAAAGTATTGATAGTCTGGCGAAAATTCGATACGATGATTACCTTCTTCTGGCGTAAGGAGGGTTAGGTTTTCTCCAGAAAAGTCAACTACATAAAGGTGGCTAAAGTAGGGATCCCGACCTTCCTCCTTACCTTGGGCTTCAAAGTAGATTTTCTTGGTTTCCTTATCTAAGTGGGTAATTCTGGTCACAACCCAATCACCCTTGGTGATCTGATGTTTAACCTTACCTGACTTCAAGTCGTGCATATAGAGGTGGCCCCAGTTGTCTTTCTCTGAATACCAAATAAATTCGTCATCTCCAGGAAAGTACTTCCAGTTGATGGCTCCCTGTCCAGACTCATATTGAGTTTCTACTTCCTCCTTGTATACATCTCGTACGTCTCCCGTCTCGACATCAGCTTCTCGCAGCAAGGCGATTTTGTGGTCTCGAGAAGAAGATACAAAGGCCAGCTTCTTACTATCAGCACTCCATTCATTGTCATCGAAGGCACCGCTGCAAGAAATATCATCACATAAGGTACCGCGACGAGGATCAGGATCAACCTTAAGCCTCACCACTTTTCCGCTTTCTACATCGACTATGAGTCTATGTATCTGAATTACTTTTTCATCTTGCGGTAGTGGGTACTTCCATGCCTTGAGTTCTGGAGCACCAACCGTCGTTTTGACTAAAAACATATCAGAAACATGTCTTTGATCTTGTTGGAAGGTAGCAACCTTCTTAGAATCAGGAGACCATAGGACCACTGGTCCAGCACCTTGCCGCCATCCAGCATTATCTGTAGCATATCCGAAATTTTCGATCCCGTCAGTGGTCAATTGCTTCTCTTCATTGCTTGCTAGCACTCTGACCCACAGGTTCCAGTCCTTAATAAAAACAACCTTCTTCCCGTCGGGTGAAAGCACCTCAGTTCTTCTACTATATACTGGTTCTATAGCCGACTCAGGGATTTCACTTGCATCAGCAAGTACCTTTCTTTGTCCGGTCTTTGGATCAAATAAGACGTACTCCTTGCCATTTTCGATAAGGTTCTTATACCAAAATCGGCCATCTTCTAGCCAAGTCGGATTGACATTCATACGGTCTACTAGTTTCGAAACGTTCCAACTTAGCATACCTTCAGCCCGTTCATATTCAGCGCTTGCTACTTGCTCTTGAGCATTTGCGGACACCAGCAAAAAGATCATTGCGATTGTAGTGAGGAATAGTCCTTTCTTCATTTTTTTTGAGTCATTAAAGTGAAAAATCAATATACTAATAATTAGTCATTCGCCAATTTTGTTTGCGAAAACCATAAATATCCAAGTAATAATATAACGAAGAAAATCGCGGCTTGTCTCAAATTGTAAACTGTTATTGCAATTAAGGCGATGCTTGCTATCACTAGGGCGATGATTGGAGTCAAAGGGTATAGGGGAACTCGAAAGGGTCTTTCGAGCTTGGGTTCTTGTTTCCTAAGCTTTAACACTGAAACCATTGATATGATGTATAAGGTTAGGGCGCCAAAACAAGCAATAGTTATTATATCACCTGTTTTTCCTGTAAATAAGGCCAGCACTCCAATCACCATATTTGCGATTAAGGCATTAACAGGCGTCCTAAATTTTGAGTGCACTTTCGCCAGTTGCTTTGGAGCATATCCTACTCTCCCGAATTCGAAGGTCGACCGTCCAGCCGCAAGAATAATTCCATGGAAGGAGGCGACTAGTCCGAAAATTCCGATGGAAGTTACCAGCTTGAAAAGCACATGTCCTTCACCATATATGTTTTTCAAAGCCAGTGGTAGTGGCGAATCAGACGCACTTCCGCCTGCTTCCTCATAGACGACCGCTTCCCAACCAGCAACACCCACTGATGTTCCAAATGTTAGCAGGCACAGGATCACTAGGGTTAGGATCGCAGATCCAAAACCGATCAATATGTTTCTTTGTGGATTTACCGTTTCTTCCGCAACATTAGCAACGCCCTCAATTGCAAGAAAGAACCAAATCGCGAAGGGAAGGGCCGCAAAAGCTCCACCCCATCCATTGGGGAGGGCGTTCTTTTCCAAGTTAGCCCATTCAAAGGAAGGTGCAGCAGCACCGGCAAATATCAGTAATTCAATCACTGCAATAATGGTAATGACCAGTTCGAAGGAGGCGGCAAACTTCACACCTAGGATGTTGATGACGGTAAATACAATGTAGACTGCGATAGCAATCCCGATAATTGGAATGGCAGGAACAAAGATGTTCAGGTAGGCACCGATAGCGAAGGCAATGGCGGGAGGAGCAAAGATAAATTCAATATTTTGAGCCATACCTCCAATGAATCCCCATTTTGGCCCAAGTGCCCTCATAGAATAGTCAAAGGCACCCCCAGCTTTGGGAATAGCACATGCAAGCTCTGCGTAACTAAAGGTGAAACATAGGTACATGATAATAATAAAGCCGGTAGCAACAGCTAGGCCCAAGGTGCCTCCTTTTTCTAGACCAAGGTTCCAACCAAAGTACATACCTGAAATCACATATCCTACACCCAAACCCCAAAGCATTAAAGGTCCAAGTGTTCGTTTTAATTCATTGCTCATGTCGCATTTCTAATAAATTCCAATATATATTCTCTCACTTCCTGCCTACTGACTTCTAGCTTGAGGCTGACTAGTCCAGCATCCACAGTTGCCCTACCCATCCTGTCTACCCTATTTTTCATCAGCATACGATTGTAGGATTTTGTAAATTCCGGATGTGCTTGTATCCCTAGAAAATGGCTCCCTACTTGAATTATTCCATTCCGACATTGCTCGCTACTTGCTACTACCCTTGCATCTTGTGGCAGCTCGACTACCTGATCTTGGCACATCATCAGAAGTTGCAATGAGGTGGGCTGAAACATTTGAATGCCAACGCACCACCCGCCGTTAGACTTTTCTACTTTACCACCAAGTGCTTGTCCGATCAACTGATGACTAAAACATATGCCCACAAAGCATTTCTTTGCTGCATTAAGGTCTCTAAGAAAACTCATTGTTTCTCTGATCCATGCAAGGTCTTCATATACAGAATGTCTCGAACCTGTTCCCATATAAGCCTCACATTCGTCCACACTACTGGGTAATTGCCCATTAATAGCATCATAAATTTGCAAATCCAGACTGGGGAATAAGGCTTGAAACATATCAGGATAGTCCCCATACTCGTCTCTGTATTCCTGGTTAACGTGGTCACAAACGATTAATCCTACTTTCATATTTTTCTTAGGTGAAAAGACTTAGGTCTAGTTAGGGCATCATATCCCAGCTTAGAAAGACTAAATCCACGTCCGCTATTTTTCATCCCTGTCCATGCGAGGGCTGGGTCTAGGTAGTCACATCTATTCATAAATACTGTTCCAACTTCTAAGTCATTTCCTAGCAGCCGAGTCGCGTTTTCATCCACAGACCATATTGATGCTGTGAGTCCATAGTCACTATCGTTCATTTGGAGGAGGGCCTCTGCGTCAGACTTAACCTTCATAATTCCGACCACAGGCCCAAAAGTCTCTTGTGACATGACATCCATATTGTGGTCGACTTGGGTGAGCACTTCTGGGAATAGGTAGGCCTCTCTATTTTCAGAAAGTTGATTAATGCACCTCCTTGCTCCCTTCGCTATGGCAGCTGATATGCTTGCCTCGACGCGTTTGGCATTCTCCCTCCTTACCATCGGACCTATTGTCGTATCAGGGTTCAGCGGATTAGCCATCTTGTATTCTTTAGTAGTACTTATGAAGGCATCCAAAAAATCATCGTACACGTTAGCATGAACATAGATTCTTTCTATCCCACAGCATGACTGACCCGAGTTGAAGAAGGCGCCATCTACTAAGTTCTCTGCTGCATGAGGAATTAATGCATCAGCCCTAACATAGGCGGCATCATTACCACCAAGCTCAAAGTTACTGGCAATAAATCGATTCCCAAGAGCTTTTTGTACAGCTAGTCCGCCGTCGAAGGAACCAGTAAAGGCTACGTAATTGATCCGAGGGTCTTGGATCAACTTAGCAACTTGACCATGGTCGATATGTAGGTGGTTAAAAACGCCCTCAGGAAGACCTGCCTTTTTGAAAGCAGCTTGATATCTTTCGGCGGTCAAGGGAGTTTGGTCAGAATGCTTTAGAAGCACACTGTTTCCAGAAACTAGTGCTGGAACGATTACATTGACAGATGTAAGAAAAGGATAATTCCAAGGTGCAAGTACAAGGACACATCCATGGGCTTCCTTCTTAATATAACGTAGGGGATCTATGTCAATGGTGCGTAGGGCTTCATGAGCGATGTCCATCATATAATCTGCCCGCTCCGTTACGCCTCCCTTCACCTCGAATGGGCTGTATCGAATCGGTCGGCCCATCTGCCTGGTAATTTCTTCTCCTATCTCATCTGCTTCCTCAACAAGAATTTCAATGGCCCGTTTGCATATCACTATTCGGTCTGCCACAGAGGTCTCCTTCCAATTCTTTTGGCAGCCCTGAGTTTGCGAAAGCACAAGTTCTATCTCTGCCTCATCGGCATAGGTCCTCTTTAGAAGGGTGCTTTGATCTATAGGACTAATCACTTCAAATGTTCGCATCTTGCTGTCTTGGTATTTTATTGGTGTTTTTTGGAATTTCTTGCGATCATCTCAATTATTCTGGGGTAACATAGGCTGCTGTGATGCCACCATCAACCAAGAATTCATTACCCGTCATGTAGGAGGAATCATCAGAGGCTAAAAAGAGGGCAGCCTTAGCCATCTCTGCTGCCTCGCCAAATCTCCCCATTGGCACGTGGACAAGCCTTCTTTGCTTCTTTTCTTCAGTGTTCAAGAAGTTCATTAGTAACTCTGTTTTCAAGGGTCCGGGGCTTAAGGCATTTACCCTAATATTTTCTCTAGCATGAATGACTGCGAGTTCTCTAGACATCGCTAATACTGCTCCCTTGCTTGCTGTGTAAGCAATCTGAGGAGTCGCAGCACCTACGTGTGCGACAAATGAAGCTGTATTGATAATCGAACCGCCTCCTGATTCCCTGATCAATGGAATGCCATATTTACAACCAAGGAAGACGCCTTTTACATTAATATTCATTGTAAGATCCCAAACATCTACTTCAGTGGATTGACTGTCACCATCATCACCATGCATGATACCAGCATTGTTAAATAATACATGTAGACCTGCGAATTCCTTTCTTGCGGCTTCTACCATATCTTTACAATCTCCGTCTTTGGAAACATCCGCAAGCACAAAAAC
>CAZMYK010000290.1:0-5566 GCA_964570435.1 uncultured Saprospiraceae bacterium
GCATCTGTGGCGTCTGCCTTTAGGGGGAAGGTTATCGCTGCAGCTCCTAGCTACTCAGTCGGAGTCTTTTATGACATGAGCAAGTAAGTAAAAGCCCTTCACAGGTTAGTGTGAAAGGCTTTCTAATTTAACCAAATTCTTTGTTGTTATCTATAGTTCACGTGAATCTGGAGGTTATGTTTTTAATCCATGCTGCGTGTACAAGAAAAGGGCATTTATTCGTTCTACAAAATTTTGGAACTCAAAAATGAAAAAAATAACATTTTAGTTAGCATTTGGGACTTGTCTTCTTAAGTTTTTTCATTTGTTGTCCTTCTAGGGAGCCCCATAATGTTTAGCAACCGTAGTTTAATTAGCATTCCCTTTCGAAGTGTTCCAACATTTGTCTCTTAGCTTGCCCAAGTAGGTCTTTTACGAAGTCACCTAGTGTTGATTTCATTGTGGGAGAAAAGAGTACTTTTAGTGGAGCAAAATTAATTTTGATGAGAAATTTTCATTCTACGTGCTTCCTCTTACTGTTGGTGACTTCCTTTTCGCAGGTCTTTAGCCAGGGCATAGACCTTGGGGAGCCAGAAAGATCTAGGCTATGGTTGGAAGACATCCGTCTATTTGAAGAGGGCTTCCTGAATGTAAGCAAGACGATGAATGCAGATTCAGTAGAAGTTTGTAAGCTTATCTTGAACGACCTCAAGTCCAATATTCAAGGGCTAACTGACGCAAATGTAATTACCACCCTAGCCAGATGCGTTTCTAAAGCCAACAATGGCCATACCAATATCCATTTGGCTTGGATGGACAAGATAGGCGTTCGCTTTTTCTGGTTCTCAGATGGTCTTTACATTGTGAAGGCAGCTCCCGAGTTCGAGAGCCTTTTAGGTCATCGAGTAATAGAGATAAATGGGAAGTCTGTGGAGGAGGTCCAGAAGCATGTCGAACCTTTTCTTTCTGGTAACAACAATTGGAAGAGATATCTAGGCACGAATTTACTAGCTAGCCCAGAATTTTTGCAAGGAATCGGAATTAGCGATGCGGATTCAATTTCCCTTAAGGTATCTGGTGATGGCATCGAAAGCACAGTCAGTTTTGGAATTGTGGATCCGGGATTTGATGATGACCTCTATGACCCATTCAAAAATCTTTATCCTGTAAAAAAAAGTGGAGCATCATGGTCGCATGTCCTTGATGCCTCTGATGGGCTCCCTCTTTATCTCGGAAAACTCAGTGAAGGCTCCTTTTATGCCTTTGATGATGAACATAAGTTGGCCTACCTCAACATAAATTCCAATCCTGTCACAAAGGCAAATACTAGGATAAAAGGTATTATCAAATCATTCCAGGCCAGTCTCAAAAAGAAGAAAGACTACGCAGTGGTCTTGGATCTAAGGTTTTTTACCGGAGGTAATTATCTGTCCTACCTTAAACTAGCTAAGAAGACGCCCAAGATAATTGGAGCCAATGGCAAGATGTACTTGCTGACCAGCAATATGACTTACTCTGCAGGTGTCATAACTTCTGCGAGAATCAAGCATTTCGCAGGTACTAGACTAACAATTGTGGGTGAACACGTCGGAGATAATCTAAAGTTCAGGTCTGAGAATAAATGGCTTCAGCTCCCTAATTCTAAGCTCTATGTTCGTGATGCAAAATTTGAACATGACTTTGAAAACAACAATTTTGAACGTGGAAAGTCCTTCTGGTTAAATAGGTATTGCGGAGTTGCGGCTAAAGATCTTAAAGTAGACCACAAAGTTTCCTTAGACTTTGCTTCCTATCTAAATGGACAAGACCCTGTTCTTGAATGGGTTATATCGGATCTCGTAAAGTAACTTAGGGGCAATAGGTTACTTACTTGATGGAGGTCTCCAAGAAGGTCGAACTTACAACGTCCTGTATAAGACAGATTTTCTGTCATGTCCAAAGATAGTGTGCACTTAAGGGTGGCTGCGATCTGTCCTTTTTTTCTTTGAAGTGACTATGAAGCAATGTTACCTAACTCAACTCCTTCGGAATACGCAACCTTGATGTTGTTTCTTCCCAAGGTGTTTTTGGTCGTTTCGGTCGCATTGTAAAATGCTTTTTCCATATTTTCGGGTAGGGTGTAAGGCTTTACGGCTAATTTTATTGAATGTGTATCAAATTCCGAAATGACAATTTCAGGTAGCGGCTCTGAAAGGATCAATTCGGTTTTCAGCAGTGCCTCAGTCAAGATATCTTTTACTTTTTGAAAGGATTCATTGTAGGGCATGTATACCATAATCTCCAGTCGAACGTGACTATTTGCGGAAGAATTGGTTACATTTTCACTTATTGCTGAGCCGTTTGGTATAATCACATCCTTGTTGTCAAGGTTAGTGATGACGGTGTTCAACAATTGTACTTCTTTGACAGTTCCACTATGTTCACCAAGGGAGATAAAGTCTCCAACCTTGTAGGGCCTGAAGATCATTATTAAAATACCTGCTGCAAGATTTCCTAAGCTGCCTTGTAGAGCCATTGCAATTCCAAAACCAAGTGCTGCTATCAGCGTCATCAGTCCAGCGGTCTTTACGCCTAAGATGGCAAGAATCACAAAGAACAAAATTGCCTTCAATAGAATGTTTAGAAATGACTTGAGGAAGGGGGAAACTCCAGGGCTAATTTTCGATTTGTCAATTACTTTATTCGTAAAGGCGATGACTCTCTTGACGATTGCTATTCCGACGAGAAAAATCACAATGCACAGGAGAAGTCGTGGCGCAAATTCTACAATACTTTCGCCATAACCCTCTAGGGTTTCTAATAATGCTTCAGAATCCATAGGATATTAATTTCTTGGTATTTACAGATCTTGCTAAAATATGAAACAGTATTCGCAGGTAGCGAATCTGCGGGATAAATAATAACAGGTTTTTCGCGAATTGTAAGAGATTGTAGGCGTGAACTCATCTTCAAGCAGTCCCGCAACACTACCTTTGGACAAATTGTAAGAGTGAATTCTTTTATAGAGTGACAATGTTCTAAGTTGGTCCAAGCTTAGCCAAGTAAGATTTACCTGGCGTGATTTACAGTAAAAGCCCTTCACCGGTTAGAGCAAAGGGCTTCTCATAATTTAACCAAATTCTTTATTCTAGATGGCTTGGAAGGCTTGGTCCAAGTCAGCCTTGATATCATCTATGTGCTCTATTCCGACACACAGTCTCAGCATTTCTTGCTTAACTCCTGCAGACGAAAGCTCTTCATCCGTCAGTTGTCTATGAGTTGTTGAGGCTGGGTGGCAGGCCAGTGACTTAGCATCACCAATATTCACTAATCTTTTGAATATTGTCAAGGCATCATAAAATTTCACTGCAGCATCGTATCCGCCTTTTATACCGAAAGTTAACAGAGATGAAGGTCTTCCGCCAGCATATTTCTGTGCTAATTCGTAGTACGGGCTACTCTTTAGTCCTCCATATTGAACCCACTCAACTAAGTCGTGAGATTCTAAATATTCTGCAACGGCCTGAGCATTTTCACAATGTCTCTCCATCCGAAGACTTAGGGTCTCGATTCCTTGGAGAATCAGAAACGCATTCATCGGTGAAAGTGCAGATCCAGTATTTCTAAGTGCTACAGTCCTCGCTCTCCCTATGTAAGCTGCTGCTTCAAAGGCTGCTGTATATACAACACCATGGTAGGACGCTTCTGGTTTGTTCAACATGTGAAACTTTTCAGGATAGTCGGCCCAAGGAAATTTACCACTGTCGACAATAATTCCACCTACAGTGGTACCATGCCCTCCCATATATTTAGTGAGGGAGTGAATAACTATATCTGCACCATGATCAATCGGCCGCATGACTGCAGGTGAAGCAACAGTGTTATCCACTATAAGAGGAACTCCATGCTTATGAGCCATGTCTGCAATTGCCTGCAAGTCAGGAATGTTACCTGCTGGATTTCCTATCGTTTCACAGTAGACTGCCTTGGTTTGATCATCTATCAACTTTTCAAGATGATCGGGATGGTCAGATTCTGCAAATCGCACGTCGATGCCTTGCTTCGGCAACATGTGTTTGAAAAGGGTGTAGGTTCCTCCATACAGCAAGGGCACAGTGACGATGTTATCACCAGCTTCAGCTATGTTAAGAATTGAATAATTTACCGCAGCACTTCCAGCACTGACTGCTAAGCCTGCAATACCTCCTTCTAAGGCTGCCACTCTCTTCTCGAGCACATCATTAGTAGGATTCATTATTCTTGTGTAAATATTTCCAGCCACTGCTAGATTAAAAAGGTCAGCTCCATGCTGCGCATTGTCAAATTCATATGCGACGGTCTGATATATAGGAACCGCAACAGATTTTGTTGTTGGTTCTGAATCATACCCAGCATGTATCGACAAGGTTTCTTTTTTCATAATTTTTGCTTAAGTTGTCTAGGTCTATTTAACCTAGCTTCAAATAATTTAAATATTTGCATCTAATTTAAATAAAATGTCCCCTTTTCCTAAGTTAAAATCGTCTTATTTTCGATTAACGTATAAAAACATCCATTTTTTTGAAATACTCATAAATGATCATATGGTCATGTATATCAACTTATTATGAATAAAATCATTTCGACAATTGTTATTTTTTGCTTCCTTTTTGGTGGCAGGGCTAGTGCCCAAGATGAATTCTTGAATACCATCACGATCGATAGCTCAACACTGTCTCCTCCGGCCACTCTTGATGAAGTCGCTTGGATTGCTGGCGCCTGGGAAGGAGAAGCCTTTGGCTCAAAAGCGGAGGAGGTTTGGAGTAGACCATCCGGTGGATCCATGATGGGCATGTTTAAGTTGTTTGGTGAAGATGACGTCGTCTTCTACGAACTCTTGACTATCAAGGAAGTCGGAGAAACTCTGCTCCTAAGAATTAAGCATTTCGATACGAAAATGAGGGGCTGGGAAGAGAAAGATCGGTCAGTGGAATTTAGATTTGTCTCTGCCTCTAAGGACAAAGTGTACTTTGACGGCTTGACTTTCGAGCGTATTTCGGCGCAAGAAATGAATGTCTATGTAGTCATTGAAAATGACAATGGCACCACTAGAGAGCAGAAGTTTCCATACAGCAGACGGTCTCTTTAGAAGTACTCGTAGACAATTCGGATCCTGTCTGATCGGCTCATCAGACCTGGATTGATTCCAGGCAAGCCTTCGGGAATGGATGACTTATTTTTCGCGAAGTAGTCTATCCAAATTGGAAAGAATTCTCTGGTATCTGGATCTTTGAAGGTCATGCGTGCTAGTTCAAAGATCTTTTCTTTTGAGTTTTGGTTAAAGGCGTCGTGGATCAGCTCGGAGCAGTAGTATTTTTCATTGCCATAGATAAAAAGTGTGTCATAAGGTTTTCCTATTTGATCAAGGACCCAGTCATTGATCTGAGGAATTTCGTTTTCTAGTTCGGATTTGATTCGGCCCACCGAGATTAGAGGTCTTCCTAGGGAATCTACGCTTGCATTCAGAAACGACTCTAAGTTCGTTAAGCCAACACCCTTCGTTTGTGTGGCTTCGAAAACCTTAAGCGTGTCATTTTGACTAATGACCATTCCTATATGTGCGAAATCG
>CAZMYK010000291.1:0-5563 GCA_964570435.1 uncultured Saprospiraceae bacterium
CTCTAATTTATAAAAAGGAAAGACAATATTACTCCTGACGTTGATTTTTCTTATCGTATACTCTAATTTGATATCTACGATTCCTTCTAATTCTCGGTCAGTATCGATGACAACTTCATTCAGGGTAATTCGGGGTTCGAAATAGAGCACTGATTTTTCGATAGCGTCACGTAAAAAATATTCAAGGGTGGTATTAATTGGTTCGAAAAGGTATTCATGTATTGAGCAACCAAATTCAGGGTTTGTCAACCTTTCTCCTGGTCTAGTCGAAAGAATTAACTTCAAACTTTGTTCGATATCTAACTCGTCTTCAACAAGTTCGACAGATTTCAGCTCTTTCTCGAACGTAGGTGGAAAACTCCATCCTCTTCCTAAAAATGTATTTCTAGAATTCATAGTTTTTAATTAATCTTTACCATACTACCTTTAACAGAAGCCATCCGGCCTGACCCATCAAGGGTAGCGCCAATTTGGTCACCAGTAACTTTCGGCCCACCATTAACGGCAACTTCAAATGACGATCCACCCTTAGCCTTCAAAGCACTACCAGGGCCTGATGCAAGATCCACAGTAGACGTCACTGATTTAATATCGACAGCGCCTTGAACATTAACGACAAACTTTTTGTCTCCTGTAAATGTGAATCCGTCACTATCCATTACCAGTTTGTTGTTGAAACCATCTTCGATGATGATTTCCTCAGTATCGTCATTCATTTCGATTCGTCGGCCATCCGGAGTTTCAACTCGAATAACTTTCTTATCGTCATCGAAGTGAAGCATCAGTTTTTCACGTGTTAATATGCCCTTGTGGTGGTTATCGTCAGAATTAATAAAGGTGTTAGGATAGGTATTGTCCTCTTCTGGGATCTTGTAATTAGCACTGCTATATAGCCCACCAAGAACGATCGGGAAACGAAGGTCTCCGCCCAAGGTACCACAAACCACTTCATCATTGATTTGTGGCAGGAAGTAGGCTCCAAATTCATTGCCTGCCATCAGGTTACTTACACGGCACCATACACCTTCTCCATCCATTCCCTTTACCATCGGAAAAATAACCTTAATTCGATATTCTCCAATAGGATCCGCTGCAATTTGCAGAACTTTGCCAATGAATAAGCCATGTACGCCCGGAAACAGTCCATCGGCAACAGGCAGGTTGATATCATTTTTCTGCTTCACAAAGAGATCTGGGCTAATACCAAGTTCTATTTCTGTGATCCAATTTCCTTCTTTCTGCTCATGGTATACACCACTTACATAAGCATCACCATCGTAGTAGGCACCTATGGATTTGAGAGAAACCGTGTCCATCGGGCTTACCTTTACTCCCTGTGTTTTCACAATTCCTCGCACCCTACTGAGTCTAGAAAGTAGGAGGCTGCCATCGGCCCATTGCTGAAGCTCCTCAGCACTCATGTTAGCTGTTGAGTGTGCTTCATTGTCTTCGTAGCTAAGATATCCCGCAATGTCTACCCCTTTGAGACTGCCTAGTTTATCCACTTCACTTGGTTCCTTCGCATCAGCCGTCACTACTTCTTGATTAACTGGATCCCAAGCTTGGGTCTTTAGCTTTTTGAATTGACTTCTTGCGTCGATGGAAAGGTCCATGTCAATGATGTTCTCACCGTAGACTAGGTCTACCACAGAACCTGCGACGGTAGGTTTTTTTACCTTAATTTTGCCTTCGTCGTTACCGACGACCATCTTGTTGGCTTGTGCTCTGGTAATTACAAAGTCCCAATCGGAGGTGTTATGTTGCACCACCATCTCATGGACACTATCAGTACTATCTACTTCCTTTTCGACAGTGATAATCTTGTTAATGATGTCAGAATCTGTCATTTCCTTGTGGTATTCGAACATCCTCTGGCCAGTCATCTTGATGGCCTTATCTGCACACTCTAATATGACTTTGGATCCCTTATTAGACGAAATCTTAATACTGTGCTTGACCACTATTCCTTTGAAAATGACCTCTTTTTTGTCGTGGTACCCAGAACTTATTTCAATTTCTTTTCCGTGAATGTAGTCTTCCTTTTCAACGGTTTCGAATTCGGCATCTGAGATATTACCATCTTGGATCTCAATCTTTGCTGTCGTAATCTTATAAAGGGATTTGTACACGGAGAATCCATGTATCTGTACCTTGTCAGAAATGGGAGAACCATCGACTTTCACACTTATTCCAACAAGATCAGTTTTCTGATCGTAAAGTGAATGTGTACCCATCTTATTCGTTGATTAGAGGTGGAAAAAGTAATTTTTTACCAACTGAAACGTCTCTGAAGTTAGTAAGACCATTGAGTTTCGCGATTTGCACATAGTACGTTGGATCGTCGTAGATCTCGTTGCAAATTAGCGGAATCTTATCTCCGTCTTTAATGGTTTGGAGGTGGGACATATCTGGTGAATTACGATTCTGCTTTTTAGCAGCTGTCTCATTGTCCATGTGGATGGTGAACTCGATATGTATTGTCGCGAATAGGGGTGCACCATCTGCATCAAAAAATTTGTAGTCTGTTTCTAAGTTTTTCACGTGTCCCAGAAAGGCATAAGTACCCCAGTTGAGAACGGTATACAAGGGCTTGTGGACACCTCCATCATAGTCATAGATAACTTCCATGATCTTTTTCACCTGGTCTTCCACTTTTTCTTCCTTATTGGCTGCGTAGTCCGTTCCATCAAGACTTAAAGTGATATCTAGAATTTCTTCAGAGAAACCCTTCCATTGCTTGACATCGATGGAGCCGTTCGCCCTATTGTCGCTATTGAATAGCATTCCCTTACTATGCTTGATAGATTCGGGATTGACTAGAACTTCATATTCCTTATCGGCTCCTGATGTCTTCGGAGTCGAAGGATCTTTTTTGAAACCTAATAATTTTAGAGCTATCGGCATTTATCTGCGATTTTTTCTTTCTATTATTTCGAGAATTCGTTGTTCACATTCCTCGATGATATCTTTTTTTAGCTGAGACACAAATTGTGTGTTCAGTAAGGGGGAGTTAAGTTGTTGGAATTTCCTTTCCGTTCCAAATGAGGACGAACTTACAGACCCCTTGATGTTAAGTTCTCTAATTTCAACAGGCATACCTAGTACTGTTTAAGTTGCATGGATTGAAAGTTGAAGGTCATAGTCTCAATAGCCAATTCGTTCTTCATGGCATCGAGTCCAGAAACTTCCCAAGAATCAGGATAGCACTTGTAGAGCACCCATTCGAATAAGGGTGTTTCATCTTCAGCCATCAGAGTTACGTTAATCGTTTGGTATTTTACCTTATTGTTAAGTCCCTCATTAGTATCATGAAATTCAAGATTGAAGAGGCTAAATACGTCCTTAGACATACTGTGACCTTTCACCAGTCCTTTTTTAAAGGTCACTGGGTCGTACTTCATCTTCTTGAGAATTTGACTACTATCAGATCTTGCTTGATTATCAGGTACATCCTGATATTCAGCTGCTGCTTTTAGCCCTGATACCGATTGGAATCCAATTGTAGTGCCTCCGATCTTAACATCGAAAAAATAGGAAGCAACTGGAAAACCCCTGTAAGCCATATCTTGCGTTGTTTATTATTATCGTAAATCGATACCCGAATGAGAAATTTCAAGTTCTTCTACAGCGATCGAATTATCAGTTGAGTTAAGGCTATCTGTCGATAGTTTGGTGGGCACTGCCCACCAGATCATCCAAGTTCTTACCACTGAATTGGACTCATCCATCAAATTAACAGTTATGTTAAAATGATCTCCAATGGTAGGGTAGAAGTTTTTCTTCATTACGAATTCGTCATAGACGTCGTATAAGCTATTATCTCCTGAAATGATTCCCTTCTTGAAGGTTACAGATCCAGCTTTGCGCATGCCTGCCCTCCTTTCAGGGGTTAGGAAGCGGTCAGATCCATTCCTATATTCATGGAAGTCATTTTCTACCACAAGACCTGAAACTTCTTGGAAGGAAACTGTTCCACTAGGAAACAGAACTTCGAAGTTAAATTTCGGGACCGGAAAATCGTATGAGGCCATAAAAAATTAGTTGTGTGTAAGAGTGATACCAGAGTGTACAAAGTCGATCTGCTCTATTGCAATAGCATTCTCTTCAGACTTAAGATCTCCATTGGTAAATTTAACTGGAACAGCACCTCTTACAGCCCATTCTAGAACTGGTTCACCAGCTTCATCCATAAGACTAATGACTAAATCTAGAGGATCTTGGTTACTGTGATACTCCTCTCTGTTGTTACCAGGCTCAAATATGTCAAGAACATCTGTAGCCCCAGAAAAGATACCTTTTTTGAAACTGAGTGTACCCGTCTTCTTTAGACCTATTCTTTTCTGCGTAACATACTCTGCGTCATCGCCGCTTCTATATTCCAAGAATTCGAACTCTTGGTCTAAGCCAGTTACTTCTTGGAATGAAATATTTCCACTTCCTAGATCAACGTTGAAATGAAACTTTGGTACTGGAAAATCTCCACTTGCCATGATATTTTAGTTTTGTGATTTTTATAAAAAAGGAAAAAGTAACCTCCGGATCTCTCCGGAGGCTGACTTATTGATTTTATTCGAATTCGATTTCGATTTCCTCGTAGGCGAATTCTATAGTTTCCAATGCCAC
Organism: uncultured Saprospiraceae bacterium; assembly: GCA_964570435.1. Lineage (GTDB taxonomy): Bacteria > Bacteroidota > Bacteroidia > Chitinophagales > Saprospiraceae > Portibacter. The sequence goes on from CAZMYK010000291.1 coordinate 4,624, forward strand.
TTCATTAGCATCTGACTTCATATCAGTGAACTGATACTTAATCGGGAAACAGTTTGTCAAGTTTGCAGACATAACAGCCTCTCCTTGCTCATCTAGTAGACTTACAACGATATCCATTCTGTCATCCTGCGTATAGTAAGCCTTCTCTTCAGTGATGGCTTTCCAGAATTCTAATGAATCTTCATCATCATGGAAAACACCTTTCTTAAGAACAAGGTTACTTGTTTTAACTAAGCCTGCACTTTTGTTAGGGCTGAAAATTTCGCTATCACCATGACGGTATTCGATAACTTCAGTTTGAGATTCTAGCCCAGTAACTTCTTGAAAGCTAATTGGTGTTCCGTCAATTTCAACTTCATAGTGAAATTTCGCAACTGGCCACATGCCTTCATAATCTTCTGCTGCCATAATTTATTTGTTTTTAATTTTTTTTAAAATAAATAATTAGAAAAAATGGGGCTCCTTTCAGAGCCTAGTGAAGATTACTCTTCAGCACCACCTTCTTCTCCTTCCTCTCCTTCTTCTTCTCCTTCACCTTCTTCTGCGCTTTCATCCACTGGCTCTTGCATTCTTTGCTCGAACGTAATTTCGATGAATTCAGCAGGTCTAGCTACAGATAAGAATACTGAGATTCTCATAACACCATCTAAGATGTCTTCTGGAGTCATAGTATCACCTAGTCCGATGGCAACTTCGTAAGCTTCTGCAGGAGAGATTCCCATGAGAGCTCCTCTCTTCCACATAGAAGTAAGGAAGTTTTCGATAGCGATTCTAACTCTCATCCATGTCTGAGGCGTATTCGGCTCGAAGATGTAGTTTTCTACTGCAGACTTAACAGACTGCTCGATCATTAGGATCGTTCTTCTTACGTTGATGTACTTCCAGTCTTGGCTGTTACCATCTAACGTTCTTGCTCCCCATACTAGAACACCTTTTCCAA
>CAZMYK010000292.1:0-4804 GCA_964570435.1 uncultured Saprospiraceae bacterium
CCACCATGGAGAATAGAGGTGCATCCCCCCTACTCCATCTTCATTGTAGAGCTTCCGGTCCATAAGAGCTGGTACGAAGGCTGAACGACCTGCACCTGTTGAATCATGTAGATATCTTCCTACATGGTCACTGCTATTCCCTAGTCCATTAGGATGCTGCTTGCTCTTCGAATTCAATAAAATCCTTGCTGAACTACAGGCAGAAGCTCCCAGCACAACTGTCCTAGCTTTGAGCTGATACTCCTTCCGATCTTCCTTGTTGATGTATGAAACTCCAGTTGCTAGTCCCTCGTCATTGGTAGTTACTGAACGTACCATACAATCCGTATACAAGTCCACTTGCCCACTTTTCTGCGCAGGAAAGACTAGGCACGAACCTGAAGAAAAGTCTGCATAGGCATTGCACGATCGATTGCACTGGCTGCAATAGAAACACACACCTCTATCATTGTTTAATTTCTTTGTGAGAATTGAAAGTCTAGACGGTATCACGGGAATGCCAAGTTTTTTGGCTCCCTTGGCATAGTATAATTCATGTAATCTTGGCTTGGGAGGTGGTAGGAAGAATCCATCAGGATCATTTGGCAATCCCTCTTTGGTACCAAATACTCCAATCATCTTGTCTAACTTATCATAGTAGGGCTTGACCTCATCATATGAAATCGGCCAATTTTCGCCGAGACCATCAACATCCTTGTGCTTAAAATCCGTGGGCCCAAATCTTAGAGAGATTCTTCCCCAGTGGTTGGTCCTACCTCCAAGCATCCTTGACCTCCACCACATGAACTTTGTATCTTCCGCAGTGGTGTAGGGTTCGCCATCTACTTCCCAGTCTCCATAGGACATATCAAAGTCTCCAAAAGCACGTGTAACAGATGCACCTCTTCTTGGAGACTCCCAGGGCCACTTTAATTGGGTTTGCGTCTTTGGATCCTTCGGGTCAAAAAATGGGCCTGCTTCCACCAGTGCAACCTTCATTCCTTGATTTGCAAGAATGTTGCAAGCCATACCTCCACCTGCTCCTGATCCTACAATGATGGCGTCGTAGACTTTTGCTGATTCCTTTATCTGCATTTGCTTATGATTAGTTCTTGATATATAGGTCAAGATAGCAAAATTGTGTGCGTACACAAGCAATTATTAGCGATTAATAATAAGGTTTTTGATCATCGACTAGAGAAGATCAATAAAGAAGCTGTGCCAAATTCCCACTTGTAATTTCAAGCCCCTCACTAAGAATATACATGAACCCACTCTTTATGCCTTGAAGATCATTTAGTGTAAGGATAATTTCCTAGAAAATATACAATCGATGTCTAAGAAAAAGCAGTTCTCAAGCAGTCCAGAAAGCAAGGCTAGTGCAAATTTTAGCTCCCAGGGAAGTAATTCGATGGCTCCACCTCCTTTTGCCATAAGCTCCGAAAGCAATACTCATTCCGGGGACTTCTTAGGTTACTTTGTGGAAGAAGGCGATGGTGGTACACGAACAGTTGCAAAATTTAGATCTACAGAAGGTACCATTGTTTCCAAGAGCGCAAAATCTATGGGTCTTGATAGTTCTTATTCACAATCCGATGCCTTCGGAGCATATGTATTGGAGGACAAGCTATTTTATAGGGAAGATGGTTCACAAATGATGTACCCAGATGAAATAGAGATTGGAGAAATATTCTCGATTGTGATCTCTGAACAATGTACCATGCCGGGTGAGCAAGATGATGATATAAATCTTAAGGAGTGCTTCAGCGGAGGAGATAAAGAAGTACCAAAACCGGAGGCTACACAGTCACTGGCTAGCTTCATTGTTGACAGCGTAGTTCCAGATATGCTATCTATCTCACTAACGGGTTATCTTGGTGCATCTGCCCAAGGAGTAGTGGGTGTAGAAGCACTTGGCGGTCTTGGTGGGAGTGCCAACTTAATCATTGATCCTACATCTCCAGACTTTGGAAAATACAGTCTCAATCCGCACGTTCAAGCAAGTCTTGGTGGTAAAGTTGGCGCTGAAGGCGAAGGAGGACCAAAAATGGGCCTTGGCCTTGGACTAGACGTATCTGAATACAGCGGTGCACCAAAAGATGCACTCTTAGAAAACATCAGCGGTACATCATATGCTGCCTCCCTTGGTATAGAGGGACAAGAGATTATTGAAGGTGATCTTTCTGCTTCCTTAGGTACTTCACACCCGGATGAAAACTATAATTCATGGATATCGCTAGGAGGTGAGGGAGCAGCTTTTGTTGGGCCTGGAGTAGGAATCTCAGGTGAACTGGCTGGAACTGTAAAGCAGACTGGAGATGGACTTGTTGTGGATACCCTAACACCAACAGAGAGAGCCCTCCATCAGAAATTATTGAAGTTGCTGGAGTGATCAAAAGATTGGCTCATTATAACCTAAGGCTACCTGAGCTCTAGGTGCAAAAGTGCTTACTTGAAATTCACTAAAGCCGATCCTACTAAAAACAGATCTTGACGGCATACCGATCCAATGAAACAGCTAAACTAAACAAAGGGATCAATCACCAATTCGCACGATATATCATTCAAACATTTCGTCCATTACCTCTTGAAAAATGCTTTCCGCTGAAATATTCCCTTCTTCGTTACCAATACTATTAATCAATAGCACATAAGTCATATCTTCTTCAGGAAAGTACAATGCAATGGTGGAAAAGCCATCGATTCCTCCTGTATGACCCACAGCGGGAGCATAGCTTGTATTGAATTTTTCAATACCGAAGCCATTTTCACTTTGTCCAAATGGATCTTCATCGGAGGTCCAGTCTTTCGGCAAGTCGAACCACTTCGTCATTTCGCCAAGTGAAGATTCTGAAAAAAGTCTTCCTTTAAGCATTTCTTCAAAGAAAGTTGCTAGGTCAAAGGCATTTATCGCAACACCTCCGTCTCCTCCAATCCCAAGCTCGTCATTGTATAGAAATTCACTTTCTACATATTGACCATTACCATAGATGTCCACATATCCTTTAACACAACCATCTGGAATTGCTTGTTCTTCACTATAGTAAGCAGATTGTAAGCCCAAGGGTCCAAAAACTTCTTCGTGGTATACTCTCTCAAAGCTCTTTCCACTAGCATTTTCCAAAATCATTGCAAGCAAAAGAAAGTTGGTGTTGGAGTAGTAGTAGGTTTCACCAACTGCATTAGTTGCATCTACTCCATAAGTGTACTCTAAGACGTCCTCTTTATTGAAATCATTGCTTAACTTATTGATTCTATCCAATTCCAGCGAGAGCGTGTAGTAGTCAGCAATTCCACTAGTGTGCGCCAGGAGATGTTTGATCTGAGCTTCTGATACATTTTTAACTTTATCAACTATCGTAGCACTGAGATACTTGCTTATTGGGTCATCTAGAGAGAGTATGCCCTTGTCAATGTAACGGTAAATGGCTGCTGATGTAAAAATCTTACTTATACTTGCTATCAGAAAAGTATTGCAGTTATGCATGTCAATATTTGATGCAATATCAGCCTTGCCATATGCACCAGACCATAGGCCTTCCCTATCATTTACCAACAAGACAGCACCCACCATACCATTCTTGCCATGCTTGTCCAGGATACCTTGGTAGATTTCAGACTTCGGATGAAGAGAAATTGAATCTTGAAGTACAGATTCGCAACTGTAAAATGGAGCTTCAAATACCTCATTCTTCTCGCAGGAGGTAATGAACATCACTGCGAATGCCAAAATTGCTGAGATTAAATTTTTCATTCTTACTTTAATTGTCTAGAGTTTAATTTGGACACCTATTTTCACAAGTGAATGAGGAATCAGTGGCAGCCCGTTAGCAAATGGAGTTTCGATAAGCAGTTCTTGCCTGATAAAAGGCTCAACTCTTCCATCATGTAAATACGTCAATCCTAATCCCAGATTTAGATATAGATGGGATCTTCCAAATTGATTGACGACTTCAAAGTCACCTATTTCGTTTTGTTCATACAATTCTCCTGGGTAAAAAGAATGTAAATAACCCAGTCCAAGTGGTAGATCAACACTCAATTTCTGATTGATTATTTTATAGGAATATTGAAATTCTCCACCTAAATAGATAGCCGCTTCTAACTTTTGATGATAGAAGAATCCAGCTTTTGCGTTCAAATATCGATTGCTCCTTGGCCGATCAACTTTCTTGATGGTCGAGCTAAACTCCAGTCCTGGATGAATTGGGCTGTAGTTGGTAAAAGGTAAACCTATGGCCTCAGAAATCCCAGATATGCTTATCTGCTCAATTTTTTGCCCATAACTGCTTAATGAGAATAGTAGAGACACCAGGATTAAAATCTTTGTCATTGTGATACACTGTTTATTCTTAAATTATTGCTTTATGTATTTCAGCTGTGTTTGAATTTTGCAAGTTAAATTCCGAATAGATTCTATTGAAGAAGTGTCTAATCTTCTGCAAGTTTAATCAGAGAGATAGGCTTACAAGTCCTGTAAGCAGGAAAGTGCAGAAACTAGGACTTTTTTTTGCGAAATTTCGCTGGTGTATCCCCTGTTATTTTTTTAAAGGACGCATAAAATGCCGATTTCGACTTAAGACCAGCTTCCAAACCTATGGAAAGTGTTGTGTAGTGTTCAAATTCTGTGTCAGAAAACATTGCCTTTACGTCAGCAACTCTTAATTCATTGATCCAACGTGGAAAATTCCCACCACTGGTGTTTTTGATGATTTTCGAAATGTATCCAGGACTGATATCACACAAACTTACTAAATCATCTAATCCTAAATCTTCATTGCGGAACAGCGCATTCGAAATTACCAATTCTCTGATTTTGTGGAAG
>CAZMYK010000292.1:4814-5559 GCA_964570435.1 uncultured Saprospiraceae bacterium
AGTGATTTTCAAATAGATCCTCGTTTATTTTCTGAGGCCCCTTGTTTACTTGCTTATCGGTCCTCTCTCTGTCAGCGATAGGTTCTGATATCACAAAATCCCCAAAACCATCCTCACTGGGGCGGTTTTGCAGCTTGAAATTAATACTCCTCCTATCGTCGATTAGCTTTAAGCTAACTATGCCATTGTATATCAACCAAAACATCCAAATCGCAATAATGATATAAGGAATGTAAATAGTAGTATGAAGCTGAGAACTTACAAGGTAGTCTGCCAAAGTCATCAGGGCCCAAGCAAGTAAAAGGAGGAAGGTCGATTGTAGTATTCTGTAGAGCCAAGGTTTGACCTTCACGTCAGATGCATAAGCCTTGATAAGTTGGTAGGACTTATAGCAAAGAAATGAGCTGTAGAAGATAGAAGCCCAAGTTTCTATTTCATAGAAGGTTTGTACTCCTCTGTGGGTGCCAATTGAATCGATTGGATAGTAAGCAACAATAAGGACATTAATTAGGGTATCAACCATAAAAGGCAGCAAAAGCAAGAATTTGTTATACTTGCTTCCTTGATCGTTATGGGTAGAAACAAGAAAATAAAAATAGATCGGGACATATACCAAGAAGTTTAACTCCAGGTCATGAAATAGAAATTCCAAAGGTATTGTCTTTGGCTGGAAGTTGATCCCAAGAACATCAAGAATACTTGTGACTGATAATAGAATCAGAGCAATTGCAAGCCAATTATTAGC
>CAZMYK010000293.1:0-5558 GCA_964570435.1 uncultured Saprospiraceae bacterium
CTTGAGAAGTTACCGCTCCGATAAATGGTGGTGATAAAACTGCATTTAATTTTTCACTGACGCTGCTTTCTGACTTAGACCCAAAGTCCATACTCTTAGCCTTATTGGCTTTGGTTTTTTCTGGCAATGCTGCCTTCTTGCCTATTCCTTCTTCGGTTTTCTTGTTAAATCGTTCATCAGAAAAATTTGAATTTAGGACGGGATCAATCCATAAATTAATGTATTGGATTTCGCGCAATTCAGCAATCCGCTCTACCTTGGCTAGCGGAATCATGGCTATTATTTTATCGTATTTCTCGTGTGTCTGGATGATTTCACATCCCTGTTGGACAAGTGATCTTATTAACTGTGGATTTACAGTAGCTGTTATTTCAGTCTTAATTAAGCCCTGTGCATTTTTCACCACACCTGTCCTTAATGTAGGAACTTCAGAAGCGATTCTTCTACCACTATCCATCTTATAGGCGTACCATATCTGAGCATTGATCTTTCGTTGAACTTTGGTTCTCGAAGCCTTTTCTTCCAATAGAGATTTTAATTGTTGCTGTGCATTTCGACTCAGGTCCTGGGCAGAAAGCGGATTGACTGTTAGTCCCGCTATCATCACTAGCATAATGAGTGGTAAGAATCTTAGCGATTTAAAGGTTTGAGTATTGTTTAAGGGTAGAATCTTCATTGTTAAGAGTTGCTTTGTAGATTTTCAATTTTTTGATAAAGTCACACCATCATAGTTTTCAGATAACTCAATAGTCCTTCCTTCCTACTTCTGGATACTGGAATTGCTTGGGAGCTACGCAGGATGATTTTATTTTCGCTAGGGAGAAAAGATGATATCTGTGATTTCTGAATGATATAACTATTGTGTACCCTTATGAACTGAAGGGTATTTAATTTAGCTTCATAATTTTTGAGCGTGCTGGAAGCCACAATCTTGCTTCCATCTGTTAAGTGGATTTCTGTATAGTTGCTGTCGGATCTCAAGTACAAAATAGAACCTAAGCTGATCACTCTGATTTCATGCTTTAAAGGAATAGCTAAAGTCTTGTAAAATAGGTTCTTCTTTAAAGTTGTCTTAGGGCTTAACTGCCGAATAACTGGTAATTGCTTTTTAGTAGTCATAAGTGTTGTACTTTCTGTTTCATCTTTTTATCAAATTGGGATAAACCGCTATAAGTAGAAAAACGAGGAAATTCCCATTCGACGAAGTTTGCAGAAGCTAGTTTCGACTACTTTCCGAAATGAGTAAAAGAACTTTCCTAACGGTCGAGATCATTGTCCTAACGGATGAAAAGCCTTAAACACATTTTTTTAGAGGTTATACAGGAATGACGTCCATTAATTATTTGATAAAGTTGCGACTGAAAGGTGCTGATAAAAAATCATTCATAGGTGGCTGTTTATGTCATCGCAGGAATAAAAAGGGGGAGTAATCATGCATTTATGCAATAGTTAGTAGCACAAAAAGATGAATATCAGCAGATTATATCAACAATGTTAGATTTTATAAAACATTGGTGACTTACCATATTGCTTGTGGAAAGACTTAGAAAAATATTTCGGATCATTAAAACCTACAGAATATGCAACTTGCGAAATGTTCATATTGGTAGTTCTTAAGAGTACTAATCCTTGTTTCAATCGTAGATTTCGGATAAACACATTTGGAGTAATATCGGTTAGTGCTTTGATTTTGCGATATAGCTGGGAAGTACTAAGGTTAAAATTCTTTGCTAAAAATTCGACGTTAAGATCTGGGTTATCTATGTTTTCTTTAATAATTTTTTGCAGCTGAGCTAAGAAAAAGTGCTCTTTCGAAACGATGGCTTCTTGTATCAAGTCCTCTTTGTTAATTACCTCACTGAGGCTGTCTTTTGTATTGCGCTCTTGTAGCGTTTTTCTTAGGCTCAGCAACTGATTTATTCGAGTTAGTAATTCCTCTTTGCTAAAAGGCTTACTAAGAAATGCATCTGCTCCACTTTTTAAACCGTCTATTTTATCAGAAGGATTGGATTTCGCTGTTAACAAGATGATGGGTATATGACTTGTTCGATGATCACTTTTTAAGGTGCTAGTCAATATATTGCCATCAATTTCGGGCATCATCACATCGCTAATAATAAGATCAGGAATAAGATTTAGGGCCTTCTCTATTCCTATTTTACCATTTTTTGCGGTAACAACTTGATAGTCTTTTTCCAAAATCTGGCATACATAATTTGTGACATCTACGTTATCTTCTACGATTAATAATACTGGAAATTCATCCGAGATGAAGGGAATTAATACTTCTTCAGATACAAGCTCTAAGTCTTCGGCTGATCCAGTGATCCTCTTGGAATTGCCCTCTTCTTCTAAGTTCACTATTGGTGCTTGCTTGGTGATCGGTAGGTCAATGGTGAAGGTGGTTCCGCTTTGATTTTTAGCGAGGCCTTCACCTTCTTTGCTCGCCACTCTTATGTCACCTTGCATTAAGTCTACTAATTCTTTGACCAATGCCAAACCAATCCCACTTCCTTCCCTACTTCTAGTAGTAGAATTATCCACTTGATAAAAACGATCAAAAACATGCTGAAGTTTTTCTTTAGCGATCCCGATTCCGTTGTCCTTAACAATTAACCTTAAGAAATCTTGTCCCACTTTGCTTACTTGTTTTGCATGAAAAACCACCTTCCCATTTTCACTAGAGAATTTCAAAGCGTTAGAGATCAAGTTATAGACAATGTGTTGAATCTTAGACTCATCGAAATCCATTAGCAACTCATCCAGCTCTGAATAAAATACCAATCTAATGCCTTTTCCTTTCGCCCTGCTATAGAATGATTCTGTGAGATAATTCAGGTATGGAATGATATTATCTTGAATCTGATTCAGTTGCAAAGCCCCACTATCAGCCTTAGTTAAGTCTAGCAACTGACTTATCAAGTTTAGTAGATTTCGGCTGTTCCTGGAAATCAGTTTGTGATTCTGTTCTACTTTAGTTTTCTGTGCTTGTGATAATTTATTGATATAGGGTTGATTGGCCAATTCTTCATTAATTCCCATAATGACTGTAAGTGGCGTCCGAAATTCGTGAGTAATATTGGTAAAGAGTTTGGTTTTTAACTCATCCATACTTTGGAGCTGCTTGGCCTCCATTTCTTTTTGAAAAATGATGTCTTTATTTACGGCATTTTGTAGCTCAATATTTAATTTTTCCTGTTTCAATAAGCGATTTCTAAGACCAATACTAAAGCCTAACAACCAAAGCGTAAAGACCATACCCAGAGATACCCAATCCAATACCAGTGTAACTTTTTCGAACTTCCACAGATTATCGTGTTGAGGAAATATGCTCCAGTTAAACCCCACAATCCTAATAAACACTAGTGAAACAGGTATAAAGGCTATAATGAATATGCTTTTCAAATACTTGGCCTGCCCCTTTGCCAAGAATGCCATAATAAAGAATATGGGAACCATTAGAAGTGAAAACAACATGATTCTCTGAGTATAGTAAAAATCAAACGGCGGAAGGAAGCCATAGAGACACATAAGACCAAATGGGATTAAGAAGATCGGAAATACCCATTTGCGAAATATGGATGTAGGAGAATAGTTGAAGTAGTTTGCTGTGAAATGGAGCATTCCATAGCTTGTCAAAAAAGAACCTAGGAAAAACAGGGGTAGTTCGAATGGCCGCCATGATGAAAACATCACATAACTGGAATAGCTCTCAGGTGTAAAGACAAAAGAGAGAAACTGTCCTAGAATAACTAAGGTAAAGTAGAGGTGTATTCTTTCTCTTAAAATGAGGAATAAGGCAAGAAACAATAAAAATTGAATTCCCATTGCACCTGTGAAGAGGTAGCGCTTTTTAGCTATGCGATGTTGCATGGGGAATACTGATGTAGGATCGATATGGTATAAGTTGATAGGTCCCATAGTGAAATAGGGATCTACCCCTTCCATTCTTATGTAAACATCTAAGGTGTCATTTGGCTGCAGGTCTATCTTAAAGAAAGTTGCCCAAAACTCGTACGATCGGTCGCGAAGAGGAACACTATGGCCAGTTCGCTCATGACTAAAACCGCCATTGTCTTCAGCAATGTATATGTCAATATTTTCAAAAGCTAATGCATCTTCTCCTATCCATGAGGATACATGAAACAACTGTTCTCCATTTAACAATTCACTGCCTATTAATTCCGTTTTAATCCAATATACACCTCCCTTTTTTACCGCGATGGAATCCGAGTAACCCCACTTTATTTCACGTCGATCTCGATGGATGGTTGAAACATCAAGTAACTTACTTGTGTCTTGATATAAGTCAAATTGAAAAACTTGATTTCCGCGAAAAGGTCTACTTAGCGTTTTTTGTGAAAAACGACCATCGAATTCATAAGGTGATAGTAAATCAGAATAATCTCTTATCCACACCTTAAGCTCTATAAATTGGTTCAAGCTTGACCACCACTCTTTGGCATTTTCTGCCTCTTTTTCTTGTTTAAGACTTTCTAATCTAAAAAAAAGGCTAGCACGTTCATTAGGTCTTAAGCCAAAGGCAATTGGATAATAGGGATATTCTACTGATCTTTCATTTCTTGGAACAGAAAATCCAGTTTTCTGTATGTCTGTGCTGCCATCCTCATGAACTAGATAGGCATCTACAGATTCCCATCCTAGAAAATTTTCAAAATGTTGAAAGAAGAACATAATTGAATCCTGTTGATTCTTCCTTGCTTGAACATCTACCTTAACCCAATAAGTCTGATTTGGATCAAAAACTTGTCGTGTATTGTTATGTTGGAATAGATCTTGATTCTGTTTTATTTCTTCAAAACCCATTTCTCCCTCTTTATCCAGATACACGGCTAAAGACCTGTAGAGATATTTGAACCTTCTATATTTATTTATCTCTGCACATTTGTCTATTTCTTGCCCATTGAAAAACTGGAGGTATTGTTCATGAGCCTCTGGACCTGACTGAGTGCTGCCTTGTATGGAGCCAAAAAACACAAGTACTAGGGTTAAGAACAAGAGATTTAAGACCTTAATCTCAAATATGAAAAGAGTGTTTATGAGCTTATTCATTTATTTTTAGGCGAGATACTTATGAGTAAGGTAAGGACTAATTTGAACTTCATTTGAGCTTTCAATGATCCATCTTCACGAGGAGGAAAACTTTGCGATAAAAAACACCTTTTGTTATTCTGAAGAATTAGAGACAGGAGAAATATTGAGAATCTTAAGATAGAACAAGTGAAATAGCTAGGTTATATATCACCTAATCAGTACTTAAATTTCAACATATTTACTCCTAATTATGGTTTGAATATTCCTGCAATAGTTTTTTTCTTATAGGACCTCGGTATTTATACAGAGCCAGTTTAGTCTCGCTTTAAAAAGCGAGGTCCTATGACGAGTGGTGGACCCGAAGGAATTCATAACACATAGCGTCGGCAAATATCTTTAGAATGGTATTGGAGCTTGGCATTTATGCCGAGAAAAGTAATATCTCGTCTTAAAAGATGAGGTCCTTTGATAAATATCGAAAATGTTACATCTCGCTTTAAAAA
>CAZMYK010000294.1:0-5555 GCA_964570435.1 uncultured Saprospiraceae bacterium
TACTGATCTAATTATTCATTGCATAAGTCCGAAATTGCAAATTTCGAACAGCGATCGAAGCATTATATGTAATGAAAGGAAACAGTCGCTGTTGCTAACTAACATCGTTATTCGAAAAGCTGCGCCAATCTCTATAAACTTGACGCTTTTTTATGCCTAAAAACTAACCTTAACCAGATTGAACTTGCTGTTTCTTTCACTAGGAACAAGAAAGTCTCGAGTAGAAATCTGTACCGCCTCCCTAAATCGCAGTTTTAGTTTTTGGTATTCCGTGTTCATGACAATGTTGCGTTCGTTGTCTCCGATAGGATTCAGAATGTACTCGCTGACAGTATTGTCCTGCTTAATTTCATCATTGAAAATGAACCTGAGCTCAGCAGGGGACTTGAAGACAAAGAAGGAAGAAAAGAAGCCACCATCATCTTGAGAAAACTGCTTCTTACGTAAGACTTGGTGCCAATGCTTCTTCCCATCAGGATGAATCGAAAAGATCACTAGGTCCTCATGGTAGTAATCCACATATGCCCTAATATCAAAGGATTGCCGCCGACCCTCTATCATATTAGACTTCCTAGAAAACTCTCTCTGCATTTCCGAAACAAGGAGGATGCCGCCATCTTCGCGGACAATAATATCAGCTATATAGTAGTCTTCTAGGAAGGAAATCTTTCTCTTATTGTTTTTCTCGAGCTCTTGGAAAAGATCTGGAGTAAAAGCTGTAAACTCTAAAGCTCCATCAACTAGCATAAAGTAACCATCTGCCCGCGTCTTGTACCTGTCCCCATAGAGTCCGGCCATTACGAGCTTTTCGTTCGTGTTATCGTATTCTAATTGGTAGTCGATGATGTACCTATCACCAAAGGGGATCACGATTTTCGTAATTCCACCACTTTCCGCATTCATATAATAGGCCTCAAGGCTTTCTGATGGTCCTCCAATCCTGAACTCGTCCTTTTCGAAGAGGAGAACACCAGCACCATTGTTAGCCAACTGTATTTCGCGAAAGTCCCTCCTCACGGATGGGAAATCAAAGGCATAGGTATTGGCCCACTTAGTTTCCATGGTCTCGGTGTCGAAGACTAGGACCTTCATCGCATTGTCCTTGTCGAAACTAAAGATTCCTGCATAACGCTTATTCTTGGAAAAGGTGAAGTAGTACTTCTGAAAATTTAGGAGGGCATTAGTAACATTGATGGTAGCGGTGTCTAGTAGACCGCCATTTCCATCAAACTTCCTACATGAAAGAATCTGTGAGCCTTTCTTCCTATAACTATAGAAAAAGTTGAAGTCTTCTTCGCTGCCCAGCAGACCGACCACGGTAATCCTCTTCTTTTCAAATTCTAGTTCGACACTTTCCTTCTGCCATAGATTCTCATCGAAGATCTGTAGCACATGATTAAAGCCCTTGTCCCGGTACAACAATATCTTATCATCTACCTTTCCTAAGATATCGTATAAGTAGTCAGAACGAAGATTTATATCTTCAGATACCGTGACACTCTGTCCTTTGAGGAAAAGAAAGGAAGACAAGAGAAGACCTATTAGAAGTATTCGAGTCATATCAACAAGTTAAGAAAAAAACGAATTTTCTATGCGTTTTGTTGAGCAAGGACATCTATAAATGATTTCATAGAAACAAAAATCACATTCCGCCCAATGTTGGATATCTGGTATTCTTCATCTTCTCCAAGGGCGTCTTCTACAAATGCGAGCAAGTCTTCTTGAGCATAACCGTCAAAGAAGTGGTCGGCGATTTCCTTCATTGATTTGAACTTGGAACGATCCACAACAGTCCAGTTTTCCTCGTCCACAGCTTGAATCTGATCCAATTCGACGATATCCATTTCTGGGTATTCAGAAAGAACACTATAGTAGAGGATCATTGAGAGATAAAACAAAAGGCTCTTTTCCTCTTCTTCTAATACATTAAAGCCCTCAGACAATAAGAAGGCAAGAAGAAAGGGTTGAGCTTCAGAGAAGGTGAGCATGCGCTCCTCATATAAGGCCTCGTCATCTGAGATCTCGTCTATTACTGGGTTGATAATATCTTCGCTAATAAACTTCATCTTCGTTAATTTTTTTAATGAGAAAGAATCCATCTTCTCCCTGATTCTGATATAAGGGCATTAGTAGAAGACCATCTTCCGGGACTCTTATTTCACCCCGTTTGTCGCTTGCTACAGCTTCGCCTTGCTTGACTTCTTGGAAGTTAAGATATCCAGGGTTCATCTGAAAACCATCACCCTCTTCGATGGTATGCTTCATAATAAGGCTAGCTAAAGCTGGCAAATTTTTAGAGAAGTCTATCAGTAGTTGGTCGTGCCTGCTCTCCACGTCATGTGGTTCTACACTTCCTAAGGTTCTAAGTGCCGCAATAATGGCCGCTATTGCAAGGGTGATGGCATTTGGGTCATCGTGCTGACCTGATTCGAATACGATGGCCTTCGTTGGAATACCTAACTTTTCACTTGTAAAGTAGTGCATCGTAGTGCCCTTAACCCTCTTAGCCATACCTCGAATAATGGGAGCATGCATGGAGTGGGCAATTTCTAGGCTCTTATTGTGCTCAGGAACTATTGTAAATATTCCACCAGGTGAAGAAGTTGTATGAAGGTCAATAATTAGCAACTTGCTAGGTCCATAGGTCTTAATTTCATCCTTCACCAGCCTAATAATGTCCATTGCCTCTTGGTCTTCGACGTGTTCAGGCTTTGACAGATTATTCAGACGCTCGCTAAGGAAGTTCCTATTGAGGTCCTTATGAATGAATCGCCGCTTTAGCTTAATTGCGGAGAGATTTCCATGGATGGCTATGAACTTTCCCTTGTAGATAAAGTTGGGATTCTTTAAGGGCTCTTGCTGCAGCATGATCAACACGGATTTTAGTGCCTTGATTCCCGCATGCTCATTTCCATGTATTCCTCCTATACAGATCACTAAGGGCCCCTTTTCTTGGCCTATATATTCTCCGATTTTTCTATCCATTAATTCTTGCCCTGGTTTCTCCAAGCCCACAAATATAAGGAAGCTATCGATCTATATGGTCTCCACTCTTCTGCTATTTTTATCAACCTTTTATGGACTGACTTCTTTTCTCCTTCTAACTGATATAGTTCTATGGCACTATTTCTCACTGCAAGATCAAGAATGGGAAAAACATCCCTCCTTGCTAGACAGAATATGAGAACCATCTGGACGGTCCATTCTCCTACCCCCTTAATGCTTGTCAGTTCTGTAATGACTTCTGCGTCTGTTTTGGTGCTCCAATATTCTAAGGGTCGGGGATTTTCTAAGAAATACGATGCGACATTTCGAATGTATTTCGTCTTAGCATTCGACAGACCAAGGGATCTTAGCGTTTCATAATCGCAAGCAAGCAAGACCTCTGGTGTTGGAGAATTGCCATCAAAATGGTTGAGAAAGCGAGTGAATATTGCATCGGCTGCAATTGTTGAAAGCTGCTGAGAAATGATTGAAGAGTAGAGATAAGCATTTACTTCTCCATCAAAATAGGGTATATTTATGTCTAAATGAAGGGTGGCTTTGAGAATGGGATCCTTCCCTAAGTGTAGAATGGCATCTTTCATATGAAGTTCAAGATCATGAAAAAATTGTTCTTAGTAGTACTATTTGGCGTTACATTTTCAAGCATACTTGCGCAGTGCCTGCCACTTCAAGACAATGTACTATTTCTTGACAATTGGGACGACGACTCTTTGTTCCCTACTAGCAATCAAAATGCCCACTTCAATGATATATGGGGATATGCTGCTGAGGGAAGAGAATACGGCATCATAGGTGGTCGGGATTCAATTTTCATTATCGACGTGAGTGTGCCCACAGATATTGAGAGAGTAGTGGGCATCTATCAAGGTGATACATCTAGCTGGCGAGATTTCAAAGTCTTTGACCACTATTTGTATAGCATTGTTGATCGAGGAAATCAAGATACGAAAGGCGTGGTAGTTTATGATCTCTCCGGTCTTCCTTCCTCTGTTTCTAAGGTGAAGGAGGTCAATTCTGAATTTGGTAGATGCCATAATATCTACGTAGATGCCGAAAATGCCCGCCTTTATGCTGTGGGTATAGGAGGTGTTCCCAACCTTCCAGATATATGTGTATATGACCTGACTGATCCGGCGGACCCTACTTCGATAGGATGCTACGACTTAGATACGATTGCGCCAGGATCGTCTAATGGTTTATACATCCACGATGTCTTTGTAAAAGACAATATCGCCTATTGTGGTCATGGCTACTCAGGCTACTATGTCTGGGACTTTAACAACCTAGATAATGTTTCCCTTTTGGGGTCGCTTGATGGCTCCTTCTTTGACAACGGTTATGTACATAGCAGTTGGAACACTGAAAATGACAAGTACGCGATTGTGGCAACTGAGGTGGGTGACGACCCTAAACTATATTGGGTAGACCAGTCTAATTTTGCCCTAATGAGCATAGAAGAAACATTCAAGGAGCCTCTTTGCGTCGATGTAGGAAATACCAATAGGAAGACACCTCATAATCCATACCTTATAGATGATAAGATCTATGTTTCGCACTACCATGATGGAGTACAAGTCTTGGAGATTGACGACGTAGACAGTTCATTATCTCGAGTCGGTTACTATGATACTTTTATTGAAAATTCTGATTACTCTGCGGGCTACCTAGGCAACTGGGGTGTCTACCCCTTCCTTCCTTCTGGAACCATCATAGCGTCAGATCGTAGAAATGGCCTCTTTACCCTTAAGTATGAAGTCTTCACTGACTATGTCTTCGTGGGTCCGGGAACCGACTGGAATACTGCTAGCAATTGGCAAGGGAGTCTTGTGCCACCTATCGATTTTACGGGTCGCGTTACGATACAAAGCAATTGTATTAGACCTTCAGGATTCGACCCGACCTTTATCAGGAATGAAATCATAATCGTGAAAGATGGGGTAAGCTTTACCCAAGAATAAGTTACTTTCGATTTTCCACCTTCGGTAAATGATGCAATTTTCTGGCTTGATACTAGTGGGTGGGGAATCTATCCAATATTACCAGTAAAAATCTACCGGCCTCATTTCTTTTGGCACACCATTTGCATCTCAATTCAACATAATATGATGGCATATGAAGTTACTTATACTACTGTTGATTATTACAACTCTTTGCAGTTTCAAAGTATCGGATTCGGTGACGTTTTCGTACATAGACAACTACAAAGATCTTGCGATTATTGAAATGCATAGAACAGGAGTTCCAGCAAGCATCACACTTGCCCAAGCGATTCATGAGTCAGCAAGTGGAACAAGTAGGCTAGCAAGTAATTCTAATAATCACTTTGGTATCAAGTGCAAGTCGTACTGGAGAGGACGGTCATATTATCATAAAGACGATGACAGAAACAGAAAGGGAGATCTAATTAAATCTTGCTTTCGTGCCTATGACTATGTGGAAGATTCATTTATCGATCACTCGAACTTTTTAAAACAGAGTGAACACTATCAGAAACTTTTTGAACTAAGCAGAAAGGATCACATCGGATGGGCATATGGCTTGAAAGCCTG
>CAZMYK010000295.1:0-5553 GCA_964570435.1 uncultured Saprospiraceae bacterium
AACTTATGCTAAAAATCAATAAGTTTGGCTATGACATCAATAAGAAAGGTAGCATAGAATCTGTTCACCGAAAACTACAACCAACCTTCGAAGAGCGCCTAACATGGGCTCCTGGTGATGGACATGGACTTAGAGTCCACGCACTAAAGGACTTCACAGTCGGAGGTCTAAATTGCTGGGAAAACTGGATGCCTTTGTCACGAACTTCCTTGTATGCCATGGGTGAAAATCTTCATGTCGCTGTTTGGCCAGGGGCAAAGCGAAATACAGAAAATCTTACGAGGTTTATAGCTGAAGAATCGAGGAGTTACTCTATTGGTGTGTCGGGACTCATGCGGAAGTCAGACTTTCCTTTAGATACTCCGCACTATGATCTTATTGCAAAAAATGCACCTAATATACTTTCCGATGGAGGTTCTTGTATCGCAGGACCGAATGGCAAATGGATCGTGGAGCCCGTCTGTAATACGGAAGAGCTAATCCTAGCAGACCTAGATTACAACAGAGTGCTCGAAGAGCGGCAAAACTTCGATGTAGCAGGTCATTATAGCAGGCCCGATGTCACCAAGCTAGTGGTTAATAGGGAGAGGCAGTCTATTATAGAGTTCAAAAAGGACTAGTTAGCCCATGTTCATTTCGTTCTTATTGAGTTCGTCCTGCAACTTCCTCATCAAGACTTGCTCTTTCTCTAGTGTTTTCTTGCGGTAGGCGTCGAATTCCTCTTTCGTCTTAGCAAGGCTCTCTTTAGCCTTTGCAGTGACCGCATGGCTTCTATTAAATCGGAAAATATACAAGAGTAAGCCACCTAAGAGTCCGAAGATCAGACTCCACATAATAGTGGAATAAGTGCCCTTCTTTAATAGAATTCCAAAGAAGGAAAAGCTGTCTTTTTCTTTTTTAATCTGTGCAAGGTCCTGCTGGAGGGTAGCTACTTGGCTATTCATTGAATCCACATCGCCTTGTTGCACATTAATCGTTCTGTTCAGTTTAGATATTTCTTGATTATTCAAAACAAGAGAATCTGCAATATTGCCGTAGAACTTATTTAGAAAATCCTTTCTTACCACCTTATACTGTTGGTAGTTGTTCGACTTCTTAACTAAAAATTTGAATTGGGAATCGATACTTCCTTCATTCAGAGAGCCTGGTTTTTCCTGCGGAGTCTGTCCTGATAGCGTCAGTGAAGAAAACAATAGCGCAAAGTAGATCAAAATATTTCTCATCGTTAATATGCTTATTCCTAAACTAAGGTTACAATCATTGTTCCAGTATTTTTACCTTCACGATGCAATCCAACCCGAAGAGCAATCTTGGAACCTCATAAAGTTAGCTTAGGTGGAAGTCAAATAGGTACTTATCCATAGAAAAATTTACTAATATGTCACCTAGAATGAATGATGATAAAGATTAAAGTGTGAGGGACAATATATTTTATGGACCATCATTCTAGGAATCAGATATAAAACGACCCTAGAATGGCTGAAATATTTGTTTTTGCTCCCTATTCGTGTCAAGCAAAGGTGAAACTGCTGTTAACAATACCTGCTTAAGTTCGTTTAACAAGTCCTTCTTAGCAAAGTGTTTGTGAACCACTAAACCAATTGAACGCGCTGGAACTGGGTGCTTAAACTTTTTCAGAAATCCCAATTCAGATTCACTCAAGTCAAGCGTTGCCAATCTAGGTAGAAAAGTAATCCCATCATTCTTGTTCACAAATTTCAATAGCGTTCCAAGCGAACCCGACTTATACATTAAATTGCTTTTCAATCTTTGTTTTGATGGAATCTCGCACATTTTCAAGACTTGATTCCGCATACAATGCCCTTCTTCTAAGAGCCATAAATTACTGAGGTCAATATCTTCTATATTACCGCCTTCCACAAAACTACCGCCCTTATCATAAATCAAAAATTCCTCATCATAAAGGTGAATCTCTTCCAGTTGATCGTGATTCAGTGGGATCGAAACTATGCCAATGTCAATTTCTCTCTGGCAAATCTTCTCTATAATCGTAGCTGTGGTCAGCTCAGAAATCTCAAATTTGTAGGAGGTATTCTTACCCATGTAGTCTTGCAAAAACAAGGGAAAAAGATAGGGTGCAATGGTTGGGATGGCACCGATGCTCAGTTTCACATCTAGTCTTCCCTTGAGCCGATCAACGGTCTGCTTCAAGTTTTCTAATTCATTGGAAATTACCTTCAGCTGTCTTATGATTGTTTCACCGCTCTTCGTGATACCGATGGGCTTTCTCTTTCTATCAAAAACCTGGATCTCTACCTCTGACTCAAACCTTGCTACCATTGTGCTAAGCGTAGATTGTGTAATGAAGCACTTTTCAGCAGCTTTGCCAAAACTCCCTTCACTTGCAAGCATTAAAATATAGTGTATTTGCTGGATATTCATTGACAGGATCGATCTAAGTATCTAAAATATCGTTTTTGTCAATCAAATATAAGAGATATATTTGGAAGATCGGAAGGCAATTTTGAGAAAAAAATCATTTGCCTCTCTGGTGGAGACGAGACATAAAAACAAATGTTTTGATAAATCTATAAGAAACCCCAAAGATAAAGATCTTTGGGGTTTTGAATTTAGTCACCAGCACTTGGAGCTTAGGTAGTGAAATTCATAAAAGAAACCTACCTTTACTAGCAGATTGCCTTCCATTAGATCTAAAGATTTGATCGTTTACAAATATGAACCTGAGTCTTCATCAGCACTTAATCATTTTTCTAGCTGCAATTGTGGCTCCCCTGTTCCTATACATCCCTCTTGGTCTTATGGGATCCTTGGGTGGCTTAGCAGCCACCAATGCCTTACTAATTTCCTTGGCCTTAGCGAGTATAAGTGCCTACTACTACCTTTCATGGCAGATTCTGAGCAAGAAGTTACCGCACACACAGTTACTAAGTATCCTCTTTTACGCTAATTTTCTGATATACATGCTCTTAGTCCTAGTCGCCTTCAACTTGATAGTAGTATCCTCCTTCCTTTATGGAGGAGACGTACCTATGGGAATGGATCTTGAAGTCGAAGAAGCACCCACTCTAATGATCTTAGGCATTTATATATTAATAGTCAGTAGTTTCGGAATGCACTACCTCGCTTGGGCAAGGAAGCAAATCCAAAAGAAAGCTACTTAAGCCATGACAACTTATCTGCCCTCCTAGCATAGTACAAAAGCACGAAGGAAAAAATGGGTAGAATAGCAGTGATTATATACTGCGGCATATTATAAGTTTCCCTCGCCTCATTAATAAAACCATTGTAAAAAGATTGGATGGCGACTGCTATCAAACCTACTAGGAAAAACGGAACGGCTAGTTTTCTTCTCATCAAAAGCAATATGCAAGCTATGGTTGAAGCTATTACTGCAACTGCAAAGACAACAATGTACCAGAGAGGTAACTTATCAATTATCTCAAGCATTTCAGGTGTAAAATTAGCACGCCAGCTTTCACTATTCATGGCTTGTTGAAAAAACTGGCTGCAACCTGCAAGGTTCCACAAGAGGGCCACTATGCCTATCACCCAGAACCAGACATTTGGCTTTGTACTTGTTGTATTCATCGTTTAAAGTTTTATTTTGCTTTCATGCTTTAAGGTAAGAAATAACAATTAATTCTTACCTTTGCGGCCTTAAATTCAGAAGGATGATTTCAGCAAACAACATATCATTACAGTACGGAAAGAGGGTCCTTTTCGATGACGTGAACATCACTTTTGCCCCTGGGAATTGCTATGGAGTAATTGGCGCTAATGGAGCAGGAAAGTCCACTTTTTTGAAGATCCTTTCGGGGGCAATTGATGCGAACACTGGCAACATTGCCATCGAACCAGGCAAAAGAATGGCCGTGCTTTCTCAAGAGCACAACTCCTTTGATAACCACAGTGTCCTAGACACAGTGATGAAGGGCCACAAAGTTTTATGGGACTTGATGAAGGAAAAGGACGCCATCTACATGAAACCAGACTTTAGTGATGCCGACGGGATAAAGGCTGGAGAACTGGAAGAAAAGTTTGCTGAAATGAATGGTTGGAATGCTGAACCTGAGGCAGCAAGCTTGCTGTCAGGAATCGGAATTCACGAGGACCTCCACTATAAGTCAATGTCAGAACTTTCAGGTGCCGAGAAAGTCAGAGTATTACTTGCACAAGCCCTTTTTGGAGACCCCGACATCCTTATACTAGATGAGCCTACTAACGACCTTGACATCCAGACTGTAACGTGGCTTGAAGACTTCCTCCTGGATTTCAAGAATACAGTGATAGTTGTTTCACACGATCGTCATTTCCTAGACACGGTTTGTACTCATACAGTTGATATTGACTTTTCTAAGATCAGCTTGTTTACTGGGAACTATACCTTCTGGTATGAGTCCAGCCAGCTAGCCTTAAGGCAGAAGCTGAATCAAAATAAAAAAGCTGAGGCTAAGAAGGCCGAATTGCAAGCATTTATAGATCGTTTCAGCGCCAATGCCTCTAAGTCCAGACAGGCGACCGCTAAGAAAAAGATGCTTCAGAAAATTAATGTGAATGACATCAAGCCTTCTAGCAGAAAGTACCCAGGAATCATTTGGGAGCCAAAAAGAGATGTGGGAGATCAGATTCTGGATGTTAAGAACTTAAGTTTTTCCTACAATGGTGAAATGCTATTTTCCGATATCAATTTTACGATGAACACAGGGGACAAGATCACACTGCTAGGAAAAAACAGTGTTGTTGTAGATGCCTTCTATGATGTGTTGTCAGGAAGAAAGAAGGCAGATACTGGTGAAATTAGTTGGGGACAGACCATCACGAAGGACGACATGCCTAATGACCACGACCACATGTTTACTCAACCCTTCTCATTGATTGATTGGTTAAGGGAGTTTTCTGAGAATAAGGATGAAGCATTTATCAGGGGCTTTCTAGGGAAGATGTTGTTTTCAGGCCAGGAGAGTTTGAAAATGTCAAATGTGCTCTCAGGAGGTGAGAAAGTAAGATGTATGCTATCGAAGCTAATGCTTTCAGGTTCAAACTTTCTAATGCTCAATGAACCGACCAACCACTTGGACCTAGAGACCATTACAGCCTTGAACAATTCTTTGATTAATTTCAAGGGCAACTTGATCTTCACTTCAAGAGATCACACTTTTACGCAATCAATAGCCAATAGAATTATCGAATTGGATGACTCTGGTGTGGGTTGTTATGATACTCTCAAGACCTTTGATGAGTATTTGAAGATGAAGGCTGAAGCCGCAGTTTAGCCCAATCGGACACGTAATAAAAAAGGGATTTAGCAATTTTGAATGCTAAATCCCTTTTAGTTTTTTGGCAATTCTAGGTAGAAAGGAATTCTACCTTGCCAAATTTGTGATCGCGGAAGGATTCGAACCCTCAACCCTCAGAGCCGAAATCTGATATTCTATCCAGTTGAACTACGCGACCATTATTTCAAATATAATCTGATTCTTCAATCCAATTTTTCCTGTCGATATGCCCGAATATCAGGCTTCCCACATCCGCTGGGTATGCCAGCGGTTCGCTAGCTATCAGACTTCCAGT